>NZ_JBMNDO010000039.1:0-61401 GCF_052542855.1 Streptomyces sp. SAS_281 | reverse complement strand
CTGCCGTCCACGCAGGGACGGCAGCGACAGCGGTGACCAGGGCGTGTTCCGAAAGTCCCGCCTGTCCGGCGGCGCCTGGCACTCACGCTCGCCGCGTTGTCGGGATCACCTCGATACACCCGGTATCGGGGCGGTCCTCCGCCTTGCGATCGCACGCACCGGACGCCGCCGGACCCGCCCTCCGGGCGGACGGCGCTACTTTCGAAACACGCCCTAGTTGTGAATCAGGATCGTCGGCTTCGCGTCCGCGTGGCCCTTCGCGTCAAAGACGTAGAAAGCACCCCAGCCGGGCTTGCCGGCAAGCGTGATGACCTTGGCCTTGACGCTCCCGACGGTGACCGAGGTCGTCCTTGTCACCGGGAGGCGGAAGACCCCCGCCCACACCACACCGGAGGAGCTGCCGCTGGCCACCGTGGCCACCTTGCCGGACATAACGCCTGCCACCGGCAGGACCGTCGGACTGGCGGAGCCAAGGTTCTTCGGGGCGAGGGCCCTTCGGCGTCAGCCACACGCTCCCTCCGCCGACGGAAATCTCCTGCCCCGGCGAAACCACCTGAACAGCGCTGGGCTCACGGGCGGAATCAGCCGTGGCAGCAGCAGCCGGAGCGGCATTCACTCGAGCCGCGCTCCCGGTCGCGGCGACGCCCACACCCGTCCCCGTCGCCAGCACCGCGGCGCTCGCGACAACAGCCAACCAACCGTGCCTGCGCTTGTGCGAACTGTGGGAAGTCATCACGTTCACTCCTGTGGATCAAACAGCCTCGGCCTCCAGCCGCGGGGACCGGAGCAGGCAGGCACTTGCGTCCTGTCCAACCTCCAGACGGGGCCCGGGCCGCGAAACGCTGCTCCCCGGGCACCTCAAGGCATGTGGCATACATCACAACCCTGCCCCGTGGGGGCGCACCGGCTCAGCGACCTCGGTGTCTTCGCCGTCCCGCGCCCGGCGCAGAAGGCCCTGGACCCCGGGGCACCGAGTGGCCCTGCGGGCGGGGACCTCCGTCTTGAGCCGGGGGACCGCGTGCTCGGCGATCCGGTGGGTGAGCGAGGCAAGCCGTACCGGCAGGCGTCGTACTCGTCCTCGGCGATCTCGGACCCCGGCGCAGCAGAGCGAAGACCTCCGCGAGGCAGGCGGCGGCTTGGATGCAGGACGACCCGCGCCCAAGGCAATGAGAGATCAGGCGACAGTCGCATGATCGACCGGCCGGCTTCCAACCGCTGGAAGAAGCTGTACGTCATGAAGCACCTACGGCGGGGAACGCGGTGATCTGTCAGATGCGGAGTGGGAGCGGCTGCGGCCGTTTCTGCCGGTGAGCAACGGCCGGTGCGGATGATGGCGTGATCATCGGCAGGTGATCAACGGGGTTTTGCGTCGGGTTCGGACGGGGGTGCACTGGCGCGATCTGCCGGAGCGGTTCGGTTCGTGGAAGACCGTCTGCGAGTGCCATCGGTGGTGGTCGGCGGACGGCACCCGGGAACGGCTGCTGCAGCAGTTCCGGGCCGCGGCCGATGCGCCAGGGAGATCGACGGAGGCATCTCGGTGGACTCCACCATCTTGCGCGCGCACCAGCACGCGGCCGGTGCCCTGCGGCGCGGATCAGTCCTGTCGCGATGCGGCGATGCCCTTCTGCATGTCCTCGGTGTTCATGACCGGGTGGATCTCGATTTTCGCGCCCAAGCCCTCGAAGAGGGGCTCGGAGATCAAGGGGAGGAGCGAACTGTCCTGCATGTCGAAGACGAACGTGCAGGCCCGCCTTCCCTCGCTGGGGCCGAAGTACGCCGCCTCCGGCTTCAGCCGTTCCATGAGCGACTGCATGGTCTTCGACAGGCTGCCGTTCTTGACGGCTTCGTTCGCGAGCTGGGTGTCCAGCTGGGCTCGCAGCATGACCCTCATGGATTTGCTCCCTCTGTCACGCCGGGGCCGGCGCGGATCCGTCCGCGCTCGCTGGTGCCGGCGGCGTCCCGCTCAGCGTCACCGGGAGTGGTCGGGGCAGCCAACATCTCGTGCACCATCCGGGCTGCCGCAGCGTCCCCATCCCCGAGGACGTCGCTGATCTCCTCGCCCGCCTGCGAAAGCGCGTGGACGTCCTGGCCGACGACGCAACGCCTGGCCGTCGGCCCGGGCCGTGTGCGCGGCGACCGCGCCGGGTCGTCGATGCGCACCGCCTCGTGGAGACGGCGTACGACAAGAAGAACTACACCGGCCATATCAAGGCGTATCTGAAGAGGCAGGCGGGGAGATGTTGGTGAGGTCCTGGGACTTGTGGCCGTAGCGGTCGAGCGAGGGGACGGCGAGGGTGTCGCCAGCGTCGAGGAAGGCGTGGCACGGCTTCACCTCGGGGCGGAGCACGTTCTTGCCGGATTTCTTGTCGGCGAAGGTCTTCCGGCATCCGGCGGCAGTGAAGCAAGATCGGATACGCTCGGGCCGACGATCTTGTTGCATCGGAGGGCAGGTGTCAGCCCAGAGCGAGCCATCGGATGCCGAGCTGTTCGGTCTGCGCGGCCTCCATTTCGTCCAACAACTCACGGCCGGTAGCTTTGCGCAAGAACTGCGCCTGGCTCCAACCCAACCTGTCGGCGGCCGCCATCTGCTCTGCGCCGAGAAGCAACTCCAGCACGGCATCACCGGCTGAAGAGGTGAGCCAGGGCTCGCGTCCGAGCGCATCAGCCAGGTCGAGGCCGTGGACAGCGACTTCGACGACTCGGGTGAGCAGGAACTCCGACAAGAGCATGGCGTCGCCATGACGCGTCCAGACGGTCCGGCCGGACGGCTGGACCCGGCACAGCCGGTCGACCCGCTGCCAGGTCGCGGTGAACTCCTCGGCGAAAGCGGCGCCGTCAGCCGACTCTGCTGCCCGGTCCTGGGCCAGAGCGATCCGAAAGCTGTTGGTCCGAGGCGAAAAGCGGTCGTCCGGGCGGTAGTAGTCCGCAGCGGAGACCGGGGCCGCGCCCGGGGCCGGCGCGTCCAGCATGCCCGGAAGCCAATCGATCACGACGCACACGTGTCCGAGCAGGGCACGTACGGTCCACGGAGAGCAGCGTGTCGGGAGGCTCCACTCAGCTGCGGACAGTTCTGACATGGCATCAGTGAGTGCTCCGGATTCCCGACGAAACGCTTCGAGCACACGGTCTTGATTCATGCCGGTGACGCTACTGAACTTGGATGCGTGATGTCGGCGGCTCGGATCAGGTGATCACCGCTTGCGGTTGGGGCTCCACTCGTAGGCTCCCGCGGCCGTCTCGATGCCTTCGCGGGGCCAGGCCAGCCGAACCTGTTCCAGGAGCCCGCGGTGCTCAGCGATCCAGTCTCCCTGGGCCTCGTGCCGGGATCGTCGTAAGACGGTCCGGGTCGCTCACCTGGATCGACAGCCAGTCGTCTTCGTGCATCCGAATGTCGAGGCTCAGACCGCGGTCTCCGCCGATGCAAGGATGCGAGCCCGTCTGTGATCGAGGTCCGAGCTCGTGGACAGGCGCGTAATGCCGCAGGAAGCGAAGGAGGGGTTGTTTGAGCCGTGTGAGTACTATCGCTGCTGACTGCTCACCCCCCACTTAGAGAACCGAGGGCCACATGTCCACAAACCTTTCAGTCCCGAGTGTCACGGCGGACTACGCACAGCGGGTCGCTGACGACCTGTCTGCGAACCGGGGTGAGCAGGAGCGTGTGCGTGCCGAGCTGGATCGGCTGCGGGACGAGCTCGTCCGTCTGGAGGAGAGTGAGCAGGTCCTGACGAAGATGCAGGATGTGCTCGGCGGTGCACCCAAGCAGACGGCGAAGCAGGCCAAGAGCCGCAAGGCGGCTGTGGTTCCGGCAGCCCGTCGATCCAACGCCAAGACCGCAGGCGGGAAGCCGGGTGCCGCCGGCGGGCGCAAAGCTGCCAAGAAGTCGGCCTCAGCGAAGAAGCCGGGCGAGGCGACCTGGCTGGAGCTGACCACCGCCTACCTGGGCGGACAGGGCGAGCCCAGGTCTGCGGCCGAGGTCTCGGATGCGCTGACCGAAGCGCACCCCGAGCGCACGGTTCAGGTGACGGTAGTGCGCAACGCCCTGGAACAGGGAGTCGCGCAGGGACTGCTGGAGCGATCCAAGCAAGGGCGCTCAGTCTTCTACAGCCCGGTCCCCGCTGCTCCGGCCCCATCCGACTCCTGACGCTCTGCTTCCGCGTGGTGATCTCGGGCAGGAACGGAGTTCGGGTCACGCCACCCTTCCATGGGGCTCGGCCCCACCGCTTGGGGCACGGCTCAGGTCACCCACGCAGGAGAGATGCCGTCAGGGCCCGCGAGAACGACGAAGGCGGGCTCGGGCGGGGCGGCCTAAGGTCATGGGTGGAGCCTGGCAGAGCGGCCGAGGTGTGTGTCGTTCACTGACGCCCAGTGGGCACGTATCGAGCCGCTGCTGTCCCGACCGGACACCGAAGCGAGGCGGGCGGTGGCGTGATCACCGGCACTGACCCCACCACGCCACGCACGTCGGGAGATCCGGGAAACAGTGCCTAGCGGACCCGGCGGCGGCCCTTGGAGCGGCGTGGGTAGGGAAAGAGCCGCGGGCTGCGCTTGGCGGCCACATCCTCGATCCAGCCGGAGAGCACGATCGCCAGGCAGATAAGCGGGACGGCGACCACCAGCGGGGTCCAGCGGCTTCCCAGCAGCCACTGCGCGTGCTGGTAGAGGAAGGTGTTGCTCCACAGCGGGTCGATCAGTGGCTCGGTCAGCACCAGGGCGACGGAGTGCCACAGGTAGACGGTCACTGCGCGGGAGTTGAGCAGGCTGATCACGCCGTTGAACCGCTCCAGCGGCTTGGGCCACTGCTCCCAGGAGGGGCTCAGGTGCAGTAGCAGCACCACCACGCCGAACGACCAGATCGCCTGGGCGACCGGTACTGCTTCCAGGTCGTGCCCGAGCCGGGGGTTGTCCACCGGCGACTGCAATAGCCACCAGTAGCCGAAGACGAGCACCAGCGGTGCAAGGGACGGCACGACGTACCGTGGGATCTTGCGTAGCAGCCCCTCCCCGTGGGCCATGCCGAGGAGCCAGCAGGAGCCGAAGGTGGTGAAGTCGGTGGCGGCTTCCATCAATCGGCCACCCTGGTCGACCAGGCCGGAGTTGAAGAAGAACGCGAGCCCCAGCGGCACGAACAGGGTGACCCAGGGAAGCTTCCGCAGCGCCTTGAGCATGAGCGGCGACAGCAGTACGTACCAGAGGTAGGCGCGCAGGTACCAAAGCGGCACACAGATCTGTTCGGCCCAGGAACTGGGCAGGTGCCCGCCGAAAGTGTGCAGCGATGCCCCGAACGGCGGCTCGCTGAACGGCAGGATCCAGTAGACCAGATCACCCCACCACCAGTTGGGGTGGCTGGGAGCAGGCCGCCAGCCCTCCAGGAGCATCAGCGGCACCACGACCGCGCCGAACAGCCACATCGGCGGCAGCAGCCGGCGCAACCGGCCCCGGATCACGCTGAGGGCGGAACGCTTGAGTGACCGCACCATCAGCGCCCCGGCCAGCGCGAACATGACGCCCATGGAGGGGAAGACGATTGGCAGCCAAGTCCAGCCGAAGTTGTGATAAACCACCACGCGAACCAGGGCAAGCGCCCGCAGCAGGTCGAGATAGCGGTCGCGGACGGGCTTGCGCGCAGGCCCCGGGCCGGCCCCTTCGGGCTGCGGAACGCGCTGCGGGGGGATCACGGCGAAGTCCGTCACGCGCAGGGCGACGGTGTCCGAGGAGTTCTGGATGCCGAAGGAATTTGGTTCCGCGATACTCATGAAGACGTCGCCCCTGTCGTGACATCGAGACCAACCTCACCGGTACGCCGCAGCTTCTGCCAGCGCAACCGGCCCCCGGTCAGAGCGGTGATGGCGGACTGCAGCAGCACCATGTACATGAGCACCCGGTAGACCACCTGCTGGGCCGGCAGCGCGATCAGGTGCCACGCCTTCTCCTTGTCCAGGTGGAAGGACCACCAGGCGCAGAATGCCTGCAGTGCCATCACCGCGAACCAGGCGGCCAGGGTCTTGTACGCGTCGACGAAGACCACGCCGTAGACCATGCCGATGTCGATGGCGGGCGCGAGCAGAGGAGTGACCACCATGAACAGGGCGACAAACGGCAGGCCCACTCGGCCGAAGTGGCCGGCCGCGCCGCGCTCGAGCACCGCACGCCGGTGTTTCCACATCGCCTGCATGGTGCCGTAGCTCCAGCGGTACCGCTGCGACCACAGCTGCTTCAAGCTGTCGGGGGCCTCTGTCCAGGCACGCGCGTTCTCGGCGTAGACGACCTTCCAGCCGGCCCGGTGCAGGGCCATGGTCACATCGGTGTCCTCGGCGAGCGTGTCGTCGCTCATCCCGCCCGCCTGCTGCAGCGCCGTACGCCGGAAGGCGCCCACGGCACCCGGGATGGTCGGCATGCAGTCGAGGACGTCGTACATCCGGCGGTCGAGATTGAAGCCCATCACGTACTCGATGTGCTGCCAGGCGCCGATCAGCGTGTCGCGGTTGCCGACCTTGGCGTTGCCGGCCACCGCGCCGACGCGGGGGTTACCGAAGGGCTGCACCAGCTCCCGGACGGTGGCGGGTTCGAAGACTGTGTCGCCGTCCATCATGACGATCAGGTCGTATGAGGCGGCGGCCACACCCGTGTTGAGGGCGGCGGGCTTGCCACTGTTCGGTTGCCGGATCAGCCGGACCATCGGCAGGTCGAGCTCCTCGACTATGGCGGAAGTGTCGTCTGTCGACCCGTCATCGACCACGATCACTTCGATGGGATGTTCGCTTCTGGCAAGGGAGAGCAGGGTGTTGGTGATGCACTCCTGCTCGTTGTACGCGGGGACGATCACGGTTACCGGTTCGGTGACCGGGGCACCCCAGGAGAAGCCCCTCCTGCGGACACGCCGCACGTGGACGGCCGAGAGCACCAACATCAACGCGAACCGCGCCATGACCAGAACGCCGACGACCGCGAGCAGGCCGACCAGCCATGGCAGCAGCCCCACCGAAAACGTGGTGCACCACAGGAACGCCTTACCGACCCACAGGTTGTAACTGGTCACCTTGGTGTTGGCGGAGCCGGTGCCGAGCGCCTCGCCGGTGGTTTTGAAGGTGTAGCCCTGTGCCTTGAGCTTTTCGATGATGATCGGCAGAGCGGCCAGAGTCTGCGCCCGGTCGCCGCCCGCGTCGTGCAGCAGGATCATCTGGCCCTGGCCGGGCAGGTCGGGCATAGCGGCCTTGACGATGGAGTCGACGCCGGGGCGCTTCCAGTCGTCGGTGTCCTTGTCGATGAAGGCGGTCAGGTACCCCTCGGCCCCGGCCTGCTTGGTCACAGGCCACGACCAGTCGTCGAGGGCGTCCACGGTGGAGGAGTAGGGGGGACGGAAAAGGCTGGAGTGGATGCCGGCGACACCGGCCAGGGCGAGCTGGGTCTCGCCCAGTTCCCAAGTGAGCCGGGCACCGGAGTGCAGCGCGAGGTCCGGGTGAGTGAAGGTGTGCAGGCCGATCTCATGGCCGTCGGCCACGATCCGGCGGATCAGCGACGGGTTGCGCGTGACCATCGAGCCGGTGACGAAGAAGTCGGCGCGGACGTTCTTTTCTTTCAACACCTTGAGGATCTTCGGCGTCCACTCTGCGGACGGCCCGTCGTCGAAGGAGAGGACGACGGTCTTGTCCGGGATCGTGTAGTTGACCGGTTTGTTCTTCTTGTCGCCACGTGCGTCAACGACTGGGCCCCCCTCCAGCACTCTGGTCGGGACGGTGCCTTTGTCCACCGACACGGCTATGTGGTCGTCGTGGAAGGCCTCGTTGTTGGCCATGCCTCGGAGCACCATCAGTGCGAGCAATGTCGCCAGTACGGTCACCGGCAAGAAGAACCGCAGCGGGGGCGCGGCGAGCCTGCGCGGCCGTGCGATGGATTGCCTGTGGCGCTGATGGCGGGGGCGGGGCAATGGACTTCCTGATCGGTCGCGTCTGGCTACTGTGCGGCGGCGGTCACGGGGCTCGATGCCGCCGGAACAGCCGCCGTCGTAGTGGTGGCCGACGTGGTGGCGTCGGAAGGTGTCACCGGCGCGGTGGCGTCGGGAGTGCCCGCCGGGGCGGCGGTGGCCTTCTCGGGGTGGGTGACACCGGGAGCCGCAGGCAGCGGCGCGTTCAGGTACTGGTTGGGCGGTTTGGTGTCCGCGGTGCTGGGGGTGGTGAGCGCGGGCGCTTGTGACTGGGTTCCGATCAGGCCGGAGATCATCGCCACCACGCACCCGGTGCAGAGGATGCCCATCAGCCAGCCGAAACCGCGCAGTCGGCGACCGCGCTGACCGGTCTGGTCCACGAAGACGGGAGCCGGCTCGACAGTGGTGGGGGTTCTGGTCATCGACAGCCTCGAGCTTCTTTCATCGTGGTGCAACTGCGAGCTCGGCGCCGCCGAAGGGTTGGGTGGTGCAGAAGATGACCAATATGCGAGTTAAGGGAACTTGTCCGACCCGTCCCCGATCACGCACGAACAGTAGTATGGAGATTCGGTGAATGTCACGTGCGTCTCGTACAGTTCCGGCTAAGTCACTTGCATCCCGCCCGAACGGATCTCCACGCATGGCCACTTCTCGCAGTCGCCTGATGGTCGCGGCGATCCTCATGGTCGCCGTCTCGCTCCTGGTGGACGCCTGCGGCGCGGGAAGCGGGGGCGGCGCCAAGACGGGTTCGGCCACGGCTGCTCGCTACCAGGTGTCGCCCCTCCTCAAGCCGTCCGGCCGCGCGCTGGGCGTCGTCGACGCCAAGACGCCCTGGCAGTACGGCATCGTCGAGACCTTCACCGAAGAAGCCGGTCGGGCCCCTGACATCCGCGAGTACTACAGTTCGTGGGGCGACGACTTCGACGCGGAGGGCAATGCCTTCCTGTGGCAACACGGTCAGCTGCCCATGATGGCGCTGGTGCCCACCGACGCCCCGCTCGCCGATACCGCCAAGGGTGAAGACGATGCTTACATCCGTAAGCTGGCGGACCAGATCGCCGCATACGACGGTCCATTGGCCCTCTCCTTCGCCGGTGAGATGAACGGCCCGTGGAACTCCTGGGGGCCCGAGCACGCCAAGCCCGCCGACTTCGTCGCGGCCTGGAGGCATGTACATGACGTCTTCTCTGCGCGAGGCGTCACCAACGTGATCTGGGTATGGACCCCGCACGTGGTCGACTCGGGCACGCCCGCCAAGCTGCGCCCCTACTACCCAGGCGACGCCTACGTCGACTGGGTCGGTCTCATTGGCTACTACGGACCAATCGACGGCGGCGCCTTCTCCAGTTTGTTCACACCCACCCTGCACCGGATCGCGGACTTCTCCAGCAAGCCGGTGCTGATCGCGGAGACCGGGGTGGCGGAGAGCGACCAGAAGGAGGCGCATATCCGTGACCTGTTCCAGGGCGCTGCGAAAGCCGGCGTCATCGGGCTCGTCTGGTACGACCAGCGCAAGGACTGGCCGGGCGGGAAGCAGCTGATGGACTGGCGGATCAGCACCTCGCAGGGCGCACGGGCCGCGTTCCAGGTGGAGTCGGCCCGCAGCAGCTTTGGTCATTCGTTCAAGAACGGCTGACACAGGGCTTGCAGAGCGAGGGGCGCAACTCAGCCCATACGTAACGGTACAGATCAGGGCGACTTCGCCGCAGTTGACGCATGCGGATCGCCCGACCAGGGGAGATCACGGAGATGACGACCGAATCGTCGCCGGGCCAAGAGGGTCCGCAGGGGGAGGACGGCTGGGCCTTTCCATCCAGCAGGTCTCCTGCCGTCCCGGACCTGTACGGGGACCAGCACCTGTACGGGGACCAGCACCTGTACGGGGACCAGCACCTGTACGGGGACCAATATCCGTACGCGCAGCAGCAGAATGACTCGGCCGGGACGTGGGAGAGTCAGTGGCCGGCCCAGTCGTCCAACCAGCAGCCGGCCCAGTCGTACGGCAGCCCCTCCGGCACTCGGTGGGACACCACCGCCCCGATGCGGTTCTCCGAACCGTACTCCGGCACCCCCGAACCCGTCGACGAGCCGAGGCACCGGATACCTCCGCACACCCGCCGCAGCGACGAACCGGCGGAGCAGCGGTCCGGGAACCCTTCGCCATCGACAAATCCGTCGGCTTCGGCCGCCGTCCGCGGCCGGGCGGCCCCCCGTTCCCCGGAGGCTGTCGCCACGCAGCCGCAGCCTCCTGCGCGCGCGGGCGGTAGACGGGCCAGGAAGACCAAGTGGGCGGGAAAGGTTGTGCTCGCCCTCGCCGTTCTCGCCGCAGGAGGTGCCGCCGCTGTCGTGCTCAAGCAGCAGGACGCGCAGGCCGTCGCCTCGGAGACGCTGACGCCGGCCTGGCAGATATCGGCGCCTGGCGAAGACGACACCCTGATCGGCAGTTGGCTCACCGACAAGCTGCTCGTCCGAGCAAGCAGCCGAGGCGGCCTGCAGGCCTACGACCTCACCGACGGAAAACAGGTGTGGAGCGCCGCGGGCCCCAGCACCGGTGACAGGCGCGACACGATCTCCTGCGCCATGTCGCCGACGCTCGGCGTCAAGGGCATCGGCACGGTCGCCTTCGGCAAGGACGCCAGCACCTGCACCCGGCTGGCAGGTGTCGATACGTCCACCGGCAAGATCCTCTGGTCAATGCCGCTGACCAACAGCAAACACTCAACGGCGATGATTGCCTCGACGTACGTGCAGGGCGAGGTCGCCACCATCGTCAGTGAGAGCTTTCTCGGCGGTATCGACGTCGGCACCGGAAGCCGCGTCTGGGGCTACAAGCCTCGCGGACACTACTGCAACGCCTACAGTTGGGGCGCTGACGGCGTCGTGCTGGTGGATGACTACTGCCTCGACCGAAAGACCCGGTTCACCCTCACCGCATACGACGGCAGCACCGGGAAGGTGATCTGGCGGAAGTCCGAGAGCGCCCACTCGGACGTGACGCACATCCTGTCGGGCAAACCACTGGTCGCCGCCGTTCACACGGCGCGCCAGGACGCCGTGCGGGTCCTCGGCATCACTGGGACCGGCCGCAAATTGGCTGTCGGTGACGATGAGCTCATGCCCGGCAACAACACCGGCGCCGACCACTCCGCACAGTTCCACGGCAATGTCCTGGTCACCCCTGCCCTGGCTTCCGGTAGCCCGGTGATCGACGGCTACGACACCACCACCGGCGCCAAACTCTGGACCATCCGTTCCGCCGCGCTCGCCGTCGCCGCTTCCCGCGCGGACGACAAGGTGTACGCGGTCACCACGTCGGGCTCCCCGCGGCTCATCGCCATCGATCCTCGCTCCGGTCGCGCTTCCCCGGTCGCGGAATTGTCGGCGGGTATCGGCACCTGGCACTTCACCTCCGGCACGGTGTACGTCACCTCGGACGGCGGTGTACTGGAACTCAACGCCCTCGGCTCGAACGGCGGCGTACGGCTCTACCGGTAGAGCCCCACTGACTGCCGGGAGTCGGTACGGTGATCCGCGCGTATCGGGCGCCGATGCCCGCGCCTCCCACTTCTCGAAGTACAGCGCGCATCGAGCCGACAGCAGGCGACGGCGCCACTCTCTCCACGCCCTGCCTCCCGCGCCTGGCCGCCCTCACCCGCCACCTCTGGGCCGGGACCAAGGGCTACGAAGAGGCCTTCCACCACTACGACAGCAAGCTCCCTGTCATCACGACCACCCTGGCCGACCTCCGCGCCCACGGACCGCACGGCGCCGTCTTCCGACGCTCTGGCCTGCGGGGCCCTCTTCGCACGCGGGCCCGCTGCTGAGCCCAGTGGCGTTCCAGGACGGCCTGGCGGCTAGGGTTGCCGACCGCGTCGTGAGGCCCGGGGGCGCGAGCGCCAGGAGGCCGAACAGCGCGCGGCGGAGCGGGGAGCGCGGCACCCGGCGTGTGCGCGCTGCGGGTCAGAGTTCACCGACGAACGCTGGAAGCGGGCCCAGGCCACCGACCGGGGGACTCCGGCGGACACCCACCCCACCCTCTGTGGTCGGTGCGAGCGGCGCGACCTCGTCGCCGTGCAGCCGGCTCAGACACTGCATCACCGTTCGGAGGGCCAGGACCAAACGGAGCCGGGCGCACTGCGACGGTGATTGTTCGATTTTCCACGGGGGCGAGAGTTTCCTCCGGCAGGTACGACGGGTCAGCCGGAGGAGGTGTGCCAGGCGGTTTCGGCGTCCTGTGCGGTGCGGCGGACGGCGAAGACATGGTCGAGGCCGACGATGCGGAGGATGCGGTCGAGGTGGCTGGGGACCGCGGCCAGGACGACGGTCGCGTTCGCGGCCAGGGCGTGGTTGCGGGCGGTGATCAGGACGGTGATGCCGGTGGAGTCGCAGAAGGCGAGGCCACCGAGGTCGAGAACGAGCTGCTGGCCCGGGCTCGGAGTGAGGCCGGGCAGCACGGCGCGGACTTCCGGCGCGGTGCGGTGGTCCAGTTCTCCGACGAGTTCGAGGACCGGTCCGGCAGCGGTGGTGCGGGTGTGAAGGGTCAGGTGCTTGGTCACTGCTGCTCTTCACTGGGGGGTCGGGGTACGTGGATGGCCAGGACTGCGGTGTCGTCGTCGACGCCGGTCCCGAAGGTGTCGAGCAGGTCGCGGACGGCGTGGATGGTGTCCGAGGCGGTGGTGGGGGCGAGCCGGCGGCCGAATTCGAGGAGGGCGTCGTCGCCGTAGCGCTGTTTGCCGCCCGGGACGGCGTGGGTGTGGGCTTCGGTGAGGCCGTCGGTGTGCAGGAGGAGAGTGTCGCCGGGAGCGAGGTGGACGGTGGTGGTGGCGATGTGGGCATCGGGCAGAACGCCGATGAGCTGGCCGCCAGGGGTGGGAAGGTAGTCGGCGGTGCCGTCGGCGCGCATCAGCAGGGCCGGGGGGTGGCCGCCGCTGGCCAGCGTGATTCGGAAGCCGCCCTGGAGAGGGTCGGGGGTGAGCAGGCCGTAGACGACGGTGCAGAAGCGAGGGTCGGTCCCTTGGAACTCGTGGTTGAGGACCGTGTTGAGGTTGACGAGCACGGCGGCCGGGGCGGGGTCGTAGACGGCGGCGGCGCGCAGGGTGTAGCGGGCCAGGGAGGTGATGGCGGCTGCGGGGGCGCCCTTGCCGCACACGTCGCCCAGGAACAGGCCCCAGGTGCCGGCGGCCAGGGGGAAGAGGTCGTAGAAGTCGCCTCCCACCTCGTCGGCGGAGGCGATGTGGTAGTACGCCGACACGTCCAGGCCGGGAACGTTCACCAGGGCCGGTGGTAGCAGGGTCTTCTGCAAGGTGGTGGCCAGGACCTGGAGGCGGTCGCGTTCGAGGTCGGCTTCGTGGCGGGCGCGTAGCAGTTCGGTTTCGTAGGCGCGGCGGTCGCGGGCGTCGAAAATGGTGGTGCGGATCAGCAGGGGCTGCCCGTCGCTGCCCGTTTTCACGGTGGAGGTGACCAGGACCGGCAGCCGGGTGCCGTCGGCGGCCTTCAGCTCCAGAGCGATGCCGCTGATCTCGCCTTGCATCCGCAGCAGCGGGCCGAAGTGGGTCTCGTGGTAGAGCCGGCCGCCGACGGTGAGCAGGTCGGAGAAGTGCTTGCGGCCCACGAGATCATCGCGTTGATATCCGAGCCAGTCCAGCAGAGTGGTGTTGACCTTCGCGATCCGGCCGTCCAGCTGGGTGGAGAGGTAGCCGCAGGGCGCGTGCTCGTACAGATCCTCGGCACTGTCCTCCAGCAGCGCGGAGAACTGTGCCTGGTCATCGACCGGCCCCTCGCCCTCCCGTCCCTGCTGCCCTTCGCCATTGGCCTTGCACATCATCGGGCGGCCCTCACGAACGCGGCGATCGCCTCGGCGGTCTCCTCGGGCGCGGCGAGCTGGGGGCAGTGCCCGGTGGCGCTCAGCGTGACGAGCCGGCTGTCCGGAATCTGCGCGTGGACGAAGGCGCCGACCTCGGGTGGGGCGATCGCGTCGCTGGAGCACTGGGCGACCAGCGTGGGCACCGTCACCTTGTCGAGGTCGGCGCGGTTGTCGGACAGGAACGTCACCCGGGCGAACAGTTTGGCGATCTTCGGGTCGGTGCGGCAGAAACTGCTGGTGAGTTCCTCCCCCAGCTCCGGCCGCTCCGGATTGCCCATGATGACCGGGGCCATCGCACCCGACCAGCCCAGGTAGTTCGCATCGAGGGATTCCAGCAGCTCGTCGATGTCCGCGGCGCTGAACCCGCCCCGGTAGCCGGCATCGGGGTCGTCAATGAAGCAAGGCGAGGGAGCCAGCAGGACCAGTCCTGCGAACGCCTCGGACTCCCTGGCAGCGGCCAGCACACCCATCATCGCGCTCACCGAGTGCCCGACGAACGTCACCGGTCCGAGCGCCAGCTCCCGGCACAGTTCGAGGACGTCGTCGACGTACCCGTCCAGCGTGGAGTACCGCTCGGGACTCCACGCGGCAAGGTCCGAGTTCCCCGCGCCGACGTGGTCGAAGAGGACAACGGTGAAGTCCCGCTCCAGTGCCGGCACCACCAGACGCCACATGTTCTGATCGCACCCGAAACCATGCGCCAGTACCACCACCGGTGCACCGGGCAGCCCGGTGACCCTCACATGGTTCCTGCTCCGCACATCCATGCCTGCCATCGTCGCAGACGGCTGCGGGGGTTATGGCGTCGCCATCGCGAGCGTGGCGCTCATCTGGAGGACGTGCGATTCCCTCGGGAGCCCAGCTGCATCCCGCACCGGTGAACACACAGCCAAGTGGCGGAGGTCGCTGGAGCTGCGGGAGGGCGAGGAGGAGGCCCTTGCGGCCGCCGGGCAGCGGCATGGATCCGCTCTCTGCCCGGTGCGCCGACGCCCCGCCCGGTCGGCGCCTGGCTCGCCGGGGAACTACCGGAAGCGATCGAGACGGCGACGGCCTCCCTGGCCCCGAAGGGGTGCGACCGCACGGGCCCCCACGGCGTGATGATCGACGGCACGGGCGGCGCCGATGAAGTGACGCGCAGCGCTCTGGCCGCAGTGCCGTGCACGGTCCACGACGTGCCATGGCTCACTACAGATCAGCAGATGCTGCTCTGGCGGTGGCCTCCCTGGTCACAGGGGCGGTACGGCTGCTCGCACAGACCCGGGCACGGCCGTCACCACCGGCAAACGGGCCCGCATGTGGGCCCTGCTGGACCATGCCATCGCCTGCAACGACAGCTCGCCCCGGAGACTTACGCAGACGGGCGCGCTGTTCTTGTCGTACGGCCAGGGACGACGAGCAGCAGCCCGAGCGGCCGCGTCGCTTCAGGGCGGCTCCTTGGGCTGTGCACACCCCAGACCCGAGCAGCCCGGCAAAAGGAAGGCCCACAGTCCGACCCCCTCCGTACCCTTGAGTGAGGTGCCCGAGACAGGAGGGCAACGTGGCCCGCGGTGGAAGCAACAGGCGAGACCTGGATAAGTGGGCGAAGGGCTTCGTCAACGGCACGAACAAGAGTCTGGAGCGGGCTGCCCGACGAACCCCGTCCCGTGTTCCGGTCCAGGCGTAAGCCGCTTCCGGCCCTGGTGCTGTACCCACCTGGCACGAGACGGTCGAGAGCCCTCACCGTGGCGGAAATCCGACGGCTCCTTGACGCTCTCGTGCCCCACCCCGGCCCCGAACTCAAACCGCGTCAGCACGCTCTGAGATGCGCCCACTGGCGCAGACGCCGCCAAGCCATCGCCCAACGATGCCACTACCTGAAAAGAGCCAGCTCGGGACACGAGATCTGACTGGAGTACTGGGGCGTGTTCCGAAAGTAGCGCCGTCCGCCCGTCGCCCGGCAGGCGGGACTTTCGAAACACGCCCCAAGCGGCCCGGGGACGTGCTCAACCGGGGAGAGCGACGAGCCTCATCTCATAGGCGGTGATGACGAGCTGGACCCGGTCCCGGGCACCCAGTTTGGTGAGCAGGCGTGACACGTGTGATTTGGCGGTGGCCACCGTGATGAAGAGGTCCTCCGCGATCTCGGTGTTCGACAGGCCGCGCCCGACCAGGGTCAGGACCTGCCGTTCCCGTTCGGTGATGCCCTCGACCGTCCCTGGGGACCGCTTCGGGGCGGCTTCGGGGCGCCCGGCGAACTCCGCGATCAGGCGGCGCGTGACACCGGGCGCGATCAGCGCGTCGCCGGCGGCGACCACACGGATCGCCGCGAGGATGTCGTCGAGTGACATGTCCTTGACCGCGAAGCCGCTCGCTCCGGCCCGGAGCGCGCCGTAGACGTAGTCGTCATCGTCGGAACTCACCAAGTGCTACGGCGGCAAGACCGCCGTCGACCACCTGTCCTTCACCGTGCGGCCGGGGCAGGTCACCGGCTTCCTCGGTCCCAACGGAGCCGGCACCACCACTCTGAGGATGATCCTCGGCCTGGAGACGCCGACCGGCGGCGGCGCCACAGTCAGTGGCCTTCCCTGCCGCAGCCACTCCCGCGGACTGCGGCACGTCGGCGCCCTCCTCGACGCCGGCCAGGTCCACGGCGGACGCACCGCCACAGCCCACATGTCGGCCCCGGCACGCAGCAACGGCATCTCCCCGCGCCGGGTGGAGGAGCTGCTGCACGAGGTGTGCCTGGCCGACGCGGCGGGCCGTCGCATCGGCGGGTTCTCGCTCGGAATGAAGCAGCGGCTGGGGGTGGCCACTGCCCTGCTCGACGACCCGCCGGTGCTGATGTTCGACGAGCCGGTCAACGGCATGGACACCGAAGGCGCGCTCTGGATGCGCCGCCTTTTCCGGCGCCTGGCGGCCGAGGGCCGTACGGTCTTCCTCTCCAGCCACCTCATGTCGCAGATGGAGAACACCGCCGACCGGCTCGTCGTCATCGGCCTGGGCAAGCTCATCGCCGCCGAGTCGGTACGGGAGTTCGCGGCCCGCAACACCGGCCTCGGCGTGGTGGTGGGCACGCGGCAGGCCGCCGAGCTGACGGCGGTGCTGAGCGCCGCGGGCGCGTCGGTCGAGCCGGAAGGATCGGCGGGCGCCGAGAAGCTCGCCCGTGACCGGACTGCCGTCGGACCGGATCGCCGCGCTCGCCTTCGAAAACGGGATCCTGCTCAACGAACCCACGACCCGGGCGGCCCCATTGGAAGAGGCATTCATGGAACTCACCGCCGACAGCATCGAATACCAGGCAGGACTGCCCCGATGACCACACTCGCCGCCCCCACGACCACCTCGGCCGGCTCCCTCGCCGAGCCGCCCGCCTGCTTCCGCGACCTGATCGCCTCCGAGTCGTACGGCGTCGCGAGTGAGGTAGCGGCGTTGGGTGCTGCTGTGGTGCCGCATCCATCGCCAATGCCCGGAGTGGAGGCGGTCGCGTAGGGCGGCTGTCCTGCTCTGGGCGAGCTGCATGCGCGGTTCGAGGAGTCGTGTCTGGTCCTGGTCAGGGCCAAAGGAATTGCCGAAGAGCGTTGCGTCGGGGGCTTCACGGAAGAAGGCCGTGCCGACGAGGACGGTGTTGACGCGGGCAGTCGCGCGGAAGGCCCGGTGCTCGGCAGAGGACCTTTCGATGCCTTCTCCGGGGGGCAAGGATCGGTAGCCGATGTCGTTGATGCCGACGTACCAGGTTCGGCGGCCTCCGGGGTTACCGAAGTAGAAGGACTCGATGTAGGTGAAGCGGCGCGCTCCGACCCAGGGCCAGGACTGTTACGGCTTCGGGAGGGCGTTGACACGGGTCTTGCCCAGCTTGACCAGGGCGTCGCCGACCAGGAGCCGAGGTCGGAACCATCGACTGGTGGTGTTAAGGCCGTAAAGTTCGACGGTGGTGTCCGTGGACCAGGTGGTGAGGTAGTCAAAGCGGCCGAGCTTCCAGGTGCGTTTGGTGATTTCCAGCTCGAGAGCTTTGTCGGGTACGGGTTCCTCGGGTTGGTAGGGCGAGAGGGTCACGGCCGAAGCGCAGGACTTAGGTCGCGGATGAGTTGCGCTGACCTTAGGTTGATGGTGTCCGTCGCACCGCTACGACCGTGGAGCAGCCATGGTGAACCCCTACGACGTCGAGCGAAGCTTTCCCGACTACTTCCTCGAGCACCGTCGGCTGACCGTCGAGCAGGCAGGCACCTACCGGTGCGGGGAACTGCCGATGTGGACCGTCTACTGCCCGGCGGGTTACCTCGGGAACTCTACGATCATCGAGGGCGACGACGGCCTGATCGTCTACGACACCGGTGTGAACATGGAGGCGGGCCGGGTCATCGCCGCTGAGATCGCGAAGATCTCGGACAAGCCGGTCAAGGCGATCTTCTACTCCCACCACCACACGGACCACTACAACGGGACGCGCGCGCTCGTCGACCCGGCCGACGTCGAGTCCGGCGCCGTGAAGATCTACGCCTGGGAGAACTTCATCGCCGAGCGCGACAACGAGTTCGGTGAGATCCTGCCGCGCCAGTCGATGGGCTCGGCCTACTACGGCGGTGCATTCCTGTCCCCGGAAGACAGGCACCACCACGGCATCGGTACCGTCCCCGCCGGCGGCGAGGCCGGGTTCATCCCACCCACCGACCTGCTGCACGGCGATGAGACGCTGACGATCGCCGGCGTGCGGATCAACGCCTTCTACACGGGCGGCGAGGCGATCAGCGAGTTCGGCATCCACCTGCCCGACCTGGACGCGGTGATCATCGCGGACGAGTTCTTCACCGGCATCCCTAACATGCACACCATCCGCGGGTCCAAGCCACGCATGCCCGAGAACTACCTCACCGCGCTGGACCGCGTGTTGGAGATCGGCCCGCACTGGCTGCTCGGATCCCACATCCAGCCCATCGAGGGTGAGGACAGGATCCGCGACGTCGTCACCAAATACCGGGACACCACCCAGTACCTGTGGGATCAATCGGTGCGGCTCATCAACAAGGGCTACACCCCGACCGAGCTCCAGCACGCACTGAAGGACTTGCCCGAGGGAGTCTGGGACGCCCCCTACGTGGTGCCGATGTACGGCACACCGTTCACCACCGTCCCGGAATTCTTCACCGGCTGGGTGAGCTGGTTCAGCGGCGACTCCACCGAGCTGTTCCCCTCCCCCCCCGCGCACAGGGCGAGGCGGATGGTCGAGCTCATGGGAGGAGTCGACGCCGTCGTCGCGGCGGCCAAGGCCGACCACGAGGCGGGCGACCACCAGCTCGCCGCCGAGCTGACGCAGCTCGCCGTCCGGGCCGCCCCCGATCACGAGGACGCAAGGCTGCTCAAGGCGGCGGCCCTGCGTGCCCGCGGCTACCAGGAACTCAACCCGATCGCCCGGTCCTGGTACCTCACCGGCGCTCTGGAACTGGAGGGAGCCTTCGACACGGGGGACCTGCTGCGAGCCATGCTGGGGCTCCTCGGAGCACCGCAGAGCCCGGTCGATACCGTCCGTGGCTGGCGCTACCTCCTCGACGCCGAGAAGGCCGTTGGCCGTACGCTCGCCGTCGGGCTGCGGTTCGATACGGGCGAGGAAGTCACGGTGCGGGTCCGCCACCAAGTGCTCGTGGTCGAGGACGGTGTCGACGCCGACGCCGACGCCGTCGTCGAACTCACCGCCGCCGACCTGGACGGCACGACACCGATCAGTGCCACCACCGGCGACGTGGCGGCCTGGACAGAGTTGCAGGGGCTGCTCGACCGCGAGATCAAGGGATTCAACATGCACATGCGATAGGACCGTCCGCATGCGGCGTAGACCGAGGAAACGGCTCCCCAACTACCGAACATCCAGGAGCACGGGCCGCTGCCTCGGGAGAAGACACTGGCAGGGTCTCATCCGGCAGGCTGCGCGGGCCCCCTGTGGCCCGACGTACGGTGGGAGGCCGCCGAGGAGACGGACCGGGGCCGCTTCGTCGATACCCACCCATGCTGTGCGACACCTGCAAGCACCACGCCGTCACCGCCACCCAGGAGTGCCAGGGACCGACGCGCGGTGAGGTTGCGCGGGATGGCTCCTGGCCCGAGCCCCAGCGCCCCGTCTGCTCCGACCTGGGCCGGATGGATGGACTTTTGGCCGCGTAGGGGACACCGTTCGCCGTCCTGCCGGGCCATGGACTCCCGCGGTGCATGTCCTGCTTGCCCACCTGCATGAGGTGGGATGCGGAGCGGCGCCCGCCTGGCTTCGACGCCGAGACACACAAGGAGCGCAACGCCGCGCCCCGTTTGCGGGGTGACCGGCTGTGTCCTTCCCGTGCACCTTTCGGACTGCCCGTCGAGCACGGCCCCGTCCGCGGGTCGCTGGCAGGGTGTGCTCTTCGGCGGGTGGCGGCGAGCAGCTCAGCGAACGTCAGTTGTTGCCCGTCCCGTGGCATCGCACGCTCGCGAAGTCTGTGCCGATTCTGAGCGAGGGAGCCCGGGAGAGGGAGTGCGGCGGAAATGGGGCGACGAGGGCGGGGGAATATGCGCGAAACTATGATGATCAGGCGGGCGCCGCAGTAGTGGCTGACTGGCTGGGGGTCTGGTGGAACGGTACGAAATCGAGACTTTTTTGACCCTCGCTGATGAGCTGCACTTTGCGCGGACCGCAGAACGATTGCACGTCTCCCCTGGGCGGGTCAGCCAGACGATCAAGACACTCGAGCGACGGGTGGGCGGCCCGTTGTTCGAACGCTCGAGCCGCCGCGTCGCTCTTACTCCTGCCGGACTGCAACTCCGCGATGCCGTCCTGCCGGCGTATCAGCAGATCCAGCGCGCCGTCGCTGACGTAACGGCTGCCCATTCCGGCATTCATGGTGCGCTGCGGGTCGGCTTCACCGCGCCGTGGAGCGGCGAGATCCTTGTCAAGGCCGGTGACGTTCTTTCCGCACGCTATCCCCGCTGCACGGTCGAGTTGGTGAACGTGACCTACGGCGCCGCCATCGCCGCCCTGAGGCAGGAGCAGGTGGATCTGCTCGTCGCCGAACCGCCGGTCGAGGAGCCCGACGTCGTCGTGGGGCCGGTGCTGTTCAGGAAGCGCCGGGCTCTGGTGGTTCCCGCCGCTCACCCGCTGGCCCGGCGGCGGACGGTGACGTTGGAGGATCTCGCGGTGCTTCCGTTGGTGACGGCGGCCGGCGTGTCCAAGGCGTTCAGGGAGGAGTTCTTCCCCGTCCGCACGCCGCAGGGCAGGGACATCGAGCACGGTCCGTCGGCCGGTGGCTGGGAGGGGGTGTTGTCCCTGATCAGTGGCGGGAAAGGGGCCACCGTGGCTGCTGTCGCCGCTGGGACGTATCACGTCCGGCCCGACATCGCCTATATCCCGTTCGACGATGCGCGGCCCGTCGAGTACGCGCTCATGTGGCGGGACGGGGATGCCTCGCCGAGGTTGCAGGCCCTCATCGGGACGGTCGTCGAGGTCGCCTCGGTGCCCGGCGGGTCGTCAGGCGGCTGCCGGTGCATCGGCGCGCCCGGCCCCCGGGAGTGTCAGCGTTGCGCCGGCGGTGGCGAGTAGCCCGGCGGCCGCGAGCAGCATGCTCCAGTGCATCCCCGCGAGGAAAGAATCCGCTCCGGCCAGCAGGGCACCGAAGACAGCCACGGCAATCGCACCACCGACCTGGCGGGCGGTGTTGAGTACGGCGCCGGCCGTTCCCGCGCGGTCGGCGGGTACGGCGTCGAGCAGCATGGCGGTGAGCGCGGGTACCGCGAGCGCGCCGCCGAGGCCGACGGGCACCATCAGCACGGCGACGACCCATACAGGGGTGTGCGTACCCACGGTCAGCAGGGAGAGGAGCCCTGCCGTGCCGACGAGCTGACCGGCTGCCATGGGGACGCGCGGTCCATAGCGGGCGGCCAGCCGGGCGGAGGCCAGGTTCACGACCGCGACCAGAGCCGTCATCGGGATGAACATCAGGCCCGCGTGCAAAGCCGTCTGTCCGCGTTCCTGCTGGAGGTAGAGGCTGAAGTTGAACACCCCGCCGTAGTAGGCGGCGTTGAGCATGAAACCCACGACCAGGGACACCGTCACCACGCGGGTCCGGAACAGCGGCAGCGGCAGCATCGGATGGGACCCTCGCGCCTGGGCGACGAGGAACCCCACGGCCGCGGCCGCAGCCACCGACAGAGCGACCACTACCGGGCGGTGGCCGAATCCTTCGGCTCCTCCCTCGATCACTCCGTACGTCAGCCCGCCCATCGCCAGGACCGCCGTCCCCTGTCCGAACCAGTCCAGTCGCGCCGGAAGCCGCCGGGACGCGGGGATCCGGGCCAGGAGGGCCAGTGCCAACACGGCGGCCGGCAGGTTGACGTAGAAGATCCATCGCCAGCCAGCCGACGCGGTCAGAGCCCCGCCCACCACCGGCCCGGCCGCCACGGCGACCGCGCCGCCGACCGTCCAGACGGCGATCGCCCGCGCCCGTTCAGCCTGATCCGGGTAGCCCTGGCGGACCAGTGCCAGCGAGGCCGGCATCATCACCGCGGCCGCGGCGCCCTGCACGAGCCGGGCCGCGACGAGCACCGCGAGCCCGGGCGCCAGCCCACATGACATGGAGGCCAAAGCGAACAGGACCAGGCCGCCGGCGAAGGCCCGCTTCGCGCCGACACGGTCGGACAGCGCGCCCGCGGACAGCATCAGGGCAGCGAACATCAGCGTGTAGCCGTCCACCACCCACTGCAGACCGGACATGCCCACATCGAGGCTGCGCCCGATGTCGGGCAGGGCCACCGTGACGATCAACGCGTCCAGGGAGATCAGGAAGAAGCCCAGCAGGGCGGCACCCAGAACGGCGGAAGAACCACTGCGGACGGCAGTCCGTGGCGACGAGACGCCCTTGGCCAGAGGGCCGGTCGCCCTCACCCCGCCACCCGCGCGGACAGCGCCTGGTTGCCGTCGCCCCAAACCGCACTCATGACCACCGTGTCGATCAGCCAGCGGTCGCCGCTGCGGACGAGCTCCCAGCGGTAATCGCCGGCCAAGGTCCACAAGGAGGCGCCATGGGCCGCTGCCAGCCGGTGCGTGGCCTGGAAGGAGGCAGTACACACGGCACGGTCGTCGGCGAGATCGACGAGATGGTTGGCGAGGAGATGTTGGGTGGAGTCGTAGCCCGAGAGCGTGGCGGCCCAGGCACCGGTGATCTCCTTCGGCGTAAGGCGGACCGGCTCACCACCGTTCAGACTCGTGTAGTCGAGCACGACCTTGTCGGCGAACAGCGTGCCCAGCTTGTCCCATTCACGGCGGTCGGCATACACCGCCATCCGAGTGCAGGTCTCGGCTACGGCGTACTTGGCGGCGATGGACTCGGCGGTTTCGGGCATGGTGGTCATCCTGTCCTTACGGGTCGAGCGGGCGGCGTTGTTCACAGCGTGCGGGCGAAATGTTCGGCAGCGGCATCGACGGCCAGGCGGACCTGGGGTGACTGGTCGTAGAAGTCGAACTGGATGCCGTCCGTCCACAGGAATTCCGCCGGCCCAGTGAGCGCGGCGTGGAAGCGGCGGGCGCCGTCCGGGATCGCGGCGTCCTCGCTGTGCACGAGCAGCGTGGGTACGGTCACGCGCGGGGCGAGGGCGATGGCGTCGTGGTCGAGCCACTCGGTCCAGGCCATCACGGCGTACCGGTTGGGCCACTGCGGTATCCCGCCGCGCTCCGGATTCAGGTAGAAGTCGATGTCGAAGGGCATGGCCGCGTCCGGGGTACTGCCGCTGACCACCGGCACATAGGTGACCTCACCGGTCTCCTCGTACCGCTGCCGTGCCTCGGCCGCCGCTTCCATCTTCGTCGCGATGCCCTCCGGGCCGCCGTAGTTGTCCTCGCAGATACGGCGGTCGTGCAGCCAGGGAGCGACGAGCGCCAGCGACCGCACCCGGGCGTCCTGCACGGCGAAGGCGCTCGCGTACATCGCGCCGGCGCAGACACCGAGCACTCCAAGAGTCCCGTCGGCGACGGCCGGGTGGTCGGCGAGGAAGTCGGCCGCAGCGCACAGGTCGCCGGCCTTCAACGCCGGCGACTCGTAATCACGCGGCAGGCCCTCGGACTCGCCGTAACCGGTGAAGTCGAAGGACAGCGCGGCGTAGCCCCCCGCGGCCAGCTCCTGTGCGTAGCGGTCGGCCATCTGCTCCTTGACCGAGGTCCAGGTACCGGCGACCAGCACGCCTGCGACCACGGCGGCCGCATCGGCGTCGGGCAGATAGAGATTGCCTGCGAGCTTGCCCTTGGCGCCGACGAAGCTCACCTGTTCACGTACGGGCATGTGTCACTCCTGTGAGAGGGGGAGATGGAATGCCTCCACGCTGGCATTGGGAGCCCTTGGGAACAACACCGCATACATAAAGGGAGGTTGAGCCGGGTTAAACCTTCGGGCGAAGGGCCTGCTGTCCGGAAGCGCGGTGAACCACGTCGTGCACTGGTCCGCTCAGAACCGCGGCCTGCGGAGTCGTAAGAGCGAGGTGCAGGCCCAGCAGGAAGGCGCTCCGTAGTCGGCGTGGTCACGCCGTGGCTGCGGCCCGAGGGACAAGGGGGCCTGTCGGCGAGCGGTACACCCGGTCGCCCGCCTCCGCTGACGGACCCATCCGCGAGCAGCGAGGCGAGGAACCGGTCCGCAACCGGGTCACCGCCTTGCCATCAGTCGTGCCGGGGCAACCCGCTGAGTCCTGGCCACGTTGCTCTCGCCACCGTGTGCAACACCCTGCCTGACATTTGGCCGATGAAGCAGTAGCAGTAACCCTTCCGTCTGCGTCGGGCGCTGCAGACACGGGTAGGCGTCATCCCTGCGTGTGCGGGGTGGGGGAGTGGCTGGTCTGGGCTTTGGCTGTGCCCGGTTGCTGGTTCTGCTGACCGTGCTGGTTCGTGCTGGCGTCTTCGGATTCTGCGTCGGGCGGTTCCCCGTCGGCTGCCGGCAACCTGAGGCGCAGGGCGCGCAGGTCGGGAATGATCATCTGGTCATCATCTGTTGTGCGGATGAGTCCCTCGCCGGCCAGGGCGTCGAGTCGTTCCCGGCCCTGGGGCACGAGCTCGTGGAAGGTTCCCTCGGAGATGGCCAGGGTGATGGGGCCGTCCAGCGTGGCGCTATGGGACTCCGCGAGGCGGACGAGAGCTCTGATGAGCGTGGCGCGTGCTCCCCTGCCGGTGCGCCTGCTCTGCTCGGCGCTGGTGTGTGCGGTCGAGGCGAGCAGCGCGCGTACCGCCGAGGGGCGGTCGTTGATGTACCGGGCGAACTCCTGGTGGGGGACGACGACGGTGTCGCCGTTGCTCCAATACGCCATGTACTCGTTGCTGAGCCTGCCCGTCAGCGCGTAGGCGTCGCCCACGATGTCGCCGGCGTTGCACACGCCGACGTTGAACGACCCGGCGCTGGTGCGGATCTTCCGCAGCAGCGTGCCAGACAGCACTAGGACCACACCTTGTCGGTGGGACAGCCCGTCGAGTTCCTGTGTGCGGTGCGGTCGCCCGAGGTGCAGCAGGTCGTTGTGGTCGTCGGGGGTGAGGAGGGCGAGGAAGGAACCGGGCAGATAGCCGTCGTGGTGCGCACCGGGTGTCTGCGGCTGGCAGGTGCTGCCGGGGACCGCCTGTGGGTCGAGTCCGGCCAGGACGCCCGCGGCTTGCTGGACCTGCCGGCCGATGGTGCGGCTGAACTCCTCCGCGCGGGAGATGGCCTGGTCGATGTTGGCGGTGAACTCGTGTGTGGCGTCGAAGGGAACCATGGCGATCGCGCCGGCGCCGGGACTGTGAGGGTGCGAGCCGGGCGGCTCGTCCCCGCGCAGCCGCGCGATCTCCTCGTGCAGATGGCGCGCGGTGATGATCAGCCCCGCGAGTACCGACGAGGCCCGGTCGAAGTCGCCGCTGACCTTCTCCTTGTCGCGTATCACGCGCTCGTGCTGGCGGACGGTCAGATGAAGCAGAGTCTCCACCCGCACGAGCTCGTCACGATCCACAGGGGAACGGCCGGCGACGGCGCCTCGGTCCACGTGCCGGCGCTGCACTTCGTCGGCCAGGATGACAACCCACACAGCCAGCACCGCGGACAGTGCGCTGGCAGCCTGCAATGTCTCCTCGGCCAGCACCCTTGCATCTTCGGCCTCGTCGAGCTGCCGCTGCTTGTCCACCAACTCCTGCAACGCCTCGGCCCGGCCGGCCTCGGCGCGGGCGATGACGGCGGTCGCGGTGAGGACCGTGTTCCTGGCGTCGGCCGACAGCCTCGGGTCCAGGCCGGGGGACGGCCTGTCCCACAGCCGCTCGGCGGTGGCGCGCCGCCTACGCCGGGCGTGAGAGTCGAGGTCCTTGGTGCACACCTCTACGACCCTCAGCACGAACTCCTTCTTCAGGCCGCGGCCGTTGAACCGGTCGGACAGTTTGTTCCTGCTCATGCCCAGCGGCTCGATCAAGTCCTGCTGGTGCAGCCCGAACTCGATGAGCAGCTTGCGGAGGAAGTCCACCACATGCGGCTTCGCGTCGGGCTGGGGCGCCAGCTCCTTGAACGGACGACCGGGCCGCCCAGGCGAACGATCGCCCACCGCTTCTCCCTCCCGTGCCGCGCTCGGCGACTTGTCCCGGGATAAAGGGTAAGCGCTCCCGCTCGGTCCGGCCGATGCCACAGGTCAGAGCGCGGGAGGAAATACATCCCGCCGGGAAAAGGCAGACCGCCCCGCCAGAGCTTCCTACAGTGCGCATGCCGGATCCCCGGCACACCGGCCCGGCCGGTCACCTGCCGCCACCTGCGCGCGCTGAACAGGGAGTTGCCATGTCCACTGTGGTCCTCGACGACGTGAGCACACGCTACGTGCGCTCGCAGCTCGCCCGTATGCGACGCGTCGACCTCGTGATCGCGATCGTGTTCTGGACCGCTCACTGCTTCCTGTGGCTGGTGATGATCGCTGCCGCGGCGGACGCCGTGAGGCAGTTCCTCCAGCACCACAGTGGTATGGCGGTCGCTGCCGGAACCATCACCGGCGGTGCCTGCTTCGCTGTGCGGTGGTCCCACCGCGTATGGTCGCGCCGCAGGAGCCGGCTGCTGCCCCCGCCTGCCCTGCCGCCCACCCTGACGAACTAGTAGTGCTTCGTTACCTTGAGTGATCGTGCCTGGTGGTGGGCATCCTTCGAGAGTGAAGCCGGGCGATGTCGGGCGGCTCCGTGGCGAGTTGGCGGAGGTCGTGAGTGATGTGTTCGGGTTGTTGCCACGGCGGGATCAGCGGCGGTGGGGTGCCTGTTGTCTGCGCGGCCCGACGCTGGATGGTCGGCGTAAGTCGATCCAGCCGATGGCCGAGCGGGACCATGCAGGCCCTGCAGCAGTTCGTGAATCAGCCGCCGTGGGGGCCGTTGCCGGTGCGGCGGAGGATTACACGGCGACTGTCGGAGGTGGTCATGCCGCAGGTGTGGGTGATGCACCAGGCGGCCTGGCCTCTCACCCCACTTGTCGTCGGGGACCTGGACGAGTTCATCGGTCGATGGGCAGAGTGGTTCGCACAGGCAGCGAAAGGGGGGTTTGGGTACCCGAGGCGGCTGCCCGAGCAAAGCCCGCACGGCTCCTGGAGGATGCGAACCGTGCGCGTCTGCTACGTGGAGCGGACCCACACACGCCGGCCCTCAGCCGAAGGCGGGCGGTCTACGGCCGCCTTCGGCTGGCTCTCCCCGGCGCTGAACGCCCGTGCTGACCGCGGCTGTGCCCCTTCCGTCCGGGCTCCCCACGGGCTGATCGAGGCAGAACCGTCTGGAGCGCCCCGCACGAGGCCCTCGTCACCGCCGGACTCGCGTGGAACGACCCGTGCCTCTGACCCCGCGACTGCGAGCAGATCGCCCTCCAGCTCACCGGGCATGTCGGCGCGGTTTCGTCGCTGACGTCCGGTGTGTCGCCGGAGCCCCGACCAGGAGGCACGGCCGCTGAAGCCGGACAGGCCGTAAGCGCCAGGCCAGACCGCACTGCATCGCCCCAGAGGTTGACTCTTCTTGATCCACTCGCAACTTGCGAGGGTGTGGACGGTGGCGGCGTCGATGTTCGGGCCGGCGTCGAAGTCGGAGGACCGCAGGGGCTTCTCCCGTGGGAAGCCCGCCGCTTTGATCCGTCGTTCCGAACGGCGCCTGGCCCGGTCATCGCACTCGGTCATCAGCAGCTCGGCGAGGACACGCTGCCGGGCGGTCCTCGGTGGCTCCGGCCGAGCGCGTGGGCGGGGAGCTGATCGTGTGCGCGGCCACCGTTGGGGACGAGGGGGTTCTCGCCCGACTGGCGCCCGCTCCGGTCGAGCGGGGTGCGCCCGTTCACCTCGTAACGGGCATGCTCGGTGCGCCGGCCCTTGCGGCAGCCGGGGCCGGGATCGCGGTCGTCCCGGCGGGGACCGAGGACATCGCACTGCAGGGTGTCGTACGCCGGCCGCTGACCGTCGTGGTCGGGGTGGACATCATGACGGTCACCGGACAGGGCGAACTGCCCGGTCCGGTGAGCGCGTTCCTGGCCTGCCGAGGACCTCCTGGATGACGAGGGTGGTTCAGGCCGGGAGCGGACGGGCATCGCTGCCCGCGAGCCGTTCGTAGGCGCGGCGCACCGCCGGTACCAGGCGGGCGGCGGCATCGGGGTCCGCGCGTTCCGTCCGTAGACGCAGGATGTCGCCGCTACGGCGGTCCGCGGGGACCTGCTCGTCGCGGGCGGTGATCAGCGCGTGGAAGTGCGGATG
Organism: Streptomyces sp. SAS_281; assembly: GCF_052542855.1. NCBI lineage: Bacteria > Bacillati > Actinomycetota > Actinomycetes > Kitasatosporales > Streptomycetaceae > Streptomyces > Streptomyces sp. SAS_281. Next base: position 32,938 of record NZ_JBMNDO010000039.1, on the reverse strand, counting down.
GTTCTCGCCGAAGACCATCAAGTAGGTCGCCGGCGCACCGGTCGCCTCCGTGACTGCCGCGACGAGGTCGCGCGCACGGCGGCCGAACGACGCCAGCTCGGAGTCGTCGAGCCCGGTGATGCGCTCGGCGTGCCGCCGTGCCCGCAGGACGAACCAGCCTGGCACGTCGTAGCCGGGCACCAACTCCCCCGACCACAGAGGGTCCTGGAAGACGACGGAGGTTTCCTCACTCTGTTCCAGACCGCACATGAAGCAGTCGGCGTGGAGGCTGGACGGGTTCAATGGTTCCCCTCGACGGTGGATACGGGCATCGTTCTCAGGCGGTCCCCGTGAGGACCAGCATCGGGTCGGGCATGGGGCTCCGGAGGGCCCAGGACCGGTGGATCAGTTCGTCCACCGGCGCTCCGGAACGGCGCGCCGCCAGCATGGCCTCCGGGTCGAAGGCGGGGCCGACGGCGTCGGCGCCGTACTCCGGTCCCTCCATGTAGCCGGTGGCCTCGTCCGGCTCGGCGAAGTTGTCGATCTGCATCTCCACGAAACCGCCGTCGGGGTCCTGGTAGTACATGGACGTGGTGACCCCGTGGGCGATGCACACCGCCGGCACCACGCCCTTGTCGCGCAGCAGTTCATAGCGGGCGAGCAGGGAATCGAGGTGGTCGAAGGTGTACGCGACATGGTGGGCCGAGGCCGTCGTGGGCTTCTTGCGCTCCAGTGGAACCGGGGGAGTCAGCAGCGCGACGCGGTGGTGCTCCTCGTCGTAAGTGATGAAGCACAGACTGTCGTTCTGGAACACCACGTGTCCGTCGAGAACGGCGCAGTACCAGTCCCGCATGGCGCTGGGGTTGCTGGTCTGGAACACGACGTGGGCGAATTTCGGTGTGGCGGTCATCCGAGCCTCCTCGATCGAACTTGCGGGGTGCACGTGCGGTCTCGCGGGAACGTGGTTGCCGAAGGTGTCAGCTCTGCGCGACGAAGCGCTGGCGAAGCTCGCCGATGCCCTCGATGGTGCTGACCAGTTCATCTCCCGGAGCGAGCCAGCGCTGCGGTTCACGGCCCAGGCCGACGCCGGCCGGGGTGCCGGTGAAGACGATGTCGCCGGGCAGCAGGGGAAGCACCGAGGACAGCCGGGAGATCAGCTCCGGTACGGAGAAGATCAGGTCGCTGGTGCGGCTCTTCTGGACCTCCTCGCCGTTCACGGTGCAGCGCAGACCCAGGTCGTCCGGGTTGTCGAGCGCGTCGGGCACGACCACGTACGGCCCGATGGGGGTGAAGCCCGGGAAGGACTTGCCCAAGCTGAACTGCGGCGCCGGACCTTCGAGTTGAGTGATGCGCTCCGAGATGTCCTGGCCCACGGTCAGCCCGGCCACGTGGTCCCAGGCAGACTCCGCGGAGACGTGGTGGGCGCGGGCGCCGATCACGACGACGAGTTCGATCTCCCAGTCGGTGTGGCCGCCCGGGGGCAGGGTGACCTCGGTGACGGGGCCGGTGATGCTGCTGGCGAACTTGGTGAAGACCGGTGGCATGGTCTCGGGGAGGGCGAAGCCCGACTCGGCCGCGTGATCGCGATAGTTGAGGCCGGCGGCGACGATTTGCCGCGGCGCCGGCACGGGCGCACCCAGCAGGGAGGGCTCGAAGGGGCGCCCCTCGGGCAGGTCGGCCCGAGCCGCCCACCGGCGGAACTCCTCCCACTGCTCGTAGACGGCCTGCGGGTCCGCGGCGAAGCGGCCGCCGCTCGCCTCCTCGACGTCGACGGCGGCACCGTCCACGACGAGGACCAGGCGGCCGGAAAGGTTGGCGATGCGCACGGAGTTGCTCCTGTGTTCCGGGGGGTGGGTGCGACGCTCGGCGCTCCGACGGGGGCTGAGGTGCTGGTTACACCGTAGGTCGCTATATGTGATAACAGCAAGGGTGCAAGGCCACATTCTTCTTCACGGAACGACTCAGCGGGCTGCGGTTCGGCGCAGCAGCGGGGTGAGCCGGAAGGGGACCAGCTGGCGCATGACGAGTGACGTGGTGGTGCGTTCCACCCCGGGGACGCCGAGGATGTGGCCGGCCACCCGATACAGGTCCTCGGCGTCCGTAGCCGCCACATGGATCAGCAGGTCGGTGTCACCGGTCAGCCCGTGCACCTGGAGGACCTCGGGGATCGCCGCGAGCGTGTGGGCGACCTCGTCCAGCCTGCGCTGGGCGACCTGGGTGGTGACGAACGCGGTGAGCGGATAGCCCAGGGCCGCCGGCTCGATGCGCCGCTCGAAGGACGCCACGGCGCCGCCCCGGTCCAGAGCCGCCAGGCGGGCCTGGACGGTGTTGCGGCTCAGCCCGCTCGCCTCGGCGAGCGCCACCGCGGTGGCTCGGGGATGAGCGGCGAGGGCCAGAAGCAGGCGTGCGTCGGTGGGATCGATCCGCTCGGAACTGGGCACGATGCGCACCTTCTTGGGTTCGGGGGATGGGTGATTGGGCATTCTGCGTGATTTCTGCGCTGCTTCTTGTGCGGGGTCCCGGGCCGGTGGTCTCCTCCTCGCAACGATCCGCCCCTGGCAGCACGCCCCCGACCGTGACCGGTCGGGGAGCCGGCAGATGTGCGCCGGGGCCCACCCGGTGCGCTCCGCAGGCGCCCGTGGTACGTCCCACGTCACGGCCACCGCACGTCCGCGCGCGCTCCGGCCGTGCCCAGCGCGAGGAGACCGCTTCCGCCATGACCACCGCACCAACCGCCCTCCGGCGGACCCCGGACACGACCCTCGACGTGCTGCACAGGATCGAGGACCGCGTGCTGTGGCTGTCCAGCGCGATCGTGCACCACGCCAACCGGGTGCGCCCCAACCCGTCCGGGCTCAAGGTGGGCGGGCACCAGGCGTCCTGCGCCTCGATGGTGTCCATCATGACGGCACTCTGGTTCCGCCATCTGCGCCCCGAGGACCGCGTCTCCGTCAAACCGCACGCCTCGCCGGTGCTGCACGCCATCAACCACCTGCTCGGTGACCTGGACGCGTCCTACCTGCCCACGCTGCGCGCTTTCGGCGGCCTCCAGAGCTACCCGAGCCGCTCCAAGGACCCCGACACCGTCGACTACTCCACCGGCTCGGTCGGCATCGGCGCCACGGCGACGATCTGGGGCGCCCTGGCCCGCCGATACGCGGACCGCAGCGCCGAAGAGGGCTTCAAGGGCCGCCAGTACGCGCTGGTCGGCGACGCCGAGCTGGACGAGGGCGCGGTGTGGGAGGCGGTGCTCGACCCCCAGGTCGCGGACCTCGGTGAGCTGGTCTGGATCGTCGACCTCAACCGGCAGTCCCTCGACCGCGTGGTGCCGAACATGGCGGCCGGCCGGCTGCACGGCATGTTCGCCGCGGCCGGCTGGCAAGTTATCACCCTCAAGTACGGCAACCTGCTTGACCAGCTGTTCGAGCGCCCGGGCGGCGCCGCGCTCCGAGCCCGCATCGACAGAATGAGCAACCCTGAATACCAGCGGCTGCTGCGCTGCTCGGCCGGGCAACTGCGCGAGCGGCTGCCCGGCACCGGCGCCGAGGCCCCGGCGATCGGCGCCCTGCTCGCGGAAACCGACGACGCCACCCTCATGGAGGCGGTCCGCAACCTCGGCGGCCACGACCTCCCCGCCCTCGACGCCGCGCTGTCCGAGGTGGACGACCACCGGCCCACGGTCATCTTCGCGTACACCGTAAAGGGCCACGGCCTGCCCACCCAGGGGCACCCGCAGAACCACTCCTCCCTGCTGACGGAGGACCAGATGCGGCAGCTGGCCGCCGAGGTGGGCGCCGATCCCGACAACCCCTGGCAGGGCTTCCCCGCGGACTCCGCCGCCGCACGCCTGTGCGCCGAGACCGGGGCGCGGCTGCGCCGGGACCCCGTCCGGCAGATGGCGCCGCCGGCGATGCCCACCGACACGGGCCGGACCCCGACGGGCGTCGCGACCACCCAGGCGGCCCTCGGCCGTACGCTGCTCGACCTGACCCGCACCGCGCCCGATGCCGCCCGCCGCGTGGTCACCGTCAGCCCCGACGTCAGCTCCTCGACCAATCTGGGCGGCTGGGTCAACAAGGTCGGCGTCTGGTCGCCCACCGAGCGCGTGGACTGGTTCGCCGACGACGCGGAGACCATCCTGCACTGGCGGGAGCGGCCCACCGGCCAGCACATCGAACTGGGCATCGCCGAGACCAACCTGGTCGGTCTCCTCGGTGAGCTGGGCGCCACCTGGAGCCGCTGGGGCGAGCCGCTGCTGCCGATCGGGGTGATGTACGACCCCTTCGTGAACCGCGCCCTGGAGCCCTGGTCCTACGGCATCTACGCGGGCGGCCAGTCGATCCTGGTCGGAACCCCTTCCGGCGTCACCCTGGCGCCCGAGGGCGGGGCCCATCAGTCCATCACCACGCCCTCTCTCGGTGTCGAGCAGCCCGGTTGCACGACCTGGGAGCCGGCCTTCGCCCTCGACACCGAGTGGACTCTGCTGGCGGCGCTGTCCCGCCTCGGCCGGCCCGACGGGAGCTCGGCCTATCTGCGGCTGTCCACCCGGCCCGTCGACCAGACCCTCGCCCGGGTCCCGGCCGACCCGGCGGCTCGGGAACGCCGCCGCCGCCAGGTCGTGGCCGGCGCGTATCCGCTGCGCAGGCACGACGACGCGAAGGTGACCATCGCGGCCATGGGGGCCATGGTGCCCGAGGCCCTGGCCGCCGCCGACCGGTTGCAGGGCCTCGGTATTCCGGCCGATGTGGTGTGCGTGGTCAGCCCGGGGCTGCTCTACAAGGCCATGGACGCCCGCGCGGGCAACGGCGAGGCCCCCGACTGGATCCTGGACCAGGTCTTCCCCGCGCGGCGGGCCGCACCGCTGGTCACCGTGCTGGACGGTCACCCGCACACGCTGGCGTTCCTGGCGGCCATCCATGGCGTACCGGCGCGCAGGCTCGGCGTCACCCGCTTCGGGCAGTCCGGCTCCCTGGCGGAGGTCTACCGTCACCACGGCATCGACACCGACAGCATCGTCGCCGCGGCACTGGACCTGACGGAGTGACCCACCGGTGAACGGCCCCAAGGGGGCGACGTGTTGTCGCCCCCTTGGGACCGGCCGCCGGAAGCCAGGGATCACGTGGCGGCGGGTGCGTACTCGGCACCGCCGATCCATACGCGCCGCACGGCGCGCGTCGCGGTGATGTCGGTGAGCGGGTCCCCGTCGATCAGGACGAGGTCGGCGCGGTTGCCGACCCGGATGGTGCCGCGGTCCCACAGGCCGAACGCCTGCGCGGGGAGCTTCGTGGCCGCCCGCAGTGCCTCGCGGTTGGTGAGACCCGCGCGGACCAACAGCTCCAACTCGTGGTGCAGCCCGGCGCCGTACGGCGGGTGCACGGGAATGCCGGGTGTGAGGTTCGCGTCCGTGCCCGCCAGGATCCGCGCCCCCGCCCCGCGCAGCGCGGCGACGCTGCCTTCGGCGGCCGCGTAGTCCATGCCGGGTATCCCGAGGTTCCCGAAGCCCTCCATCATCGTCAGGGTCGGCACCGCGACAGTACCCGTCGAGACGTACCGCGCCGCGACCGCGGCCGACAGCGCACTGTCCATGGGCACGTGATGGATCATGTCGACCTTCGCGTCAAGTGCGCGTACCACCGCGGACGTTGAGGTCGCGTGGGCCATGACGAGCCTGCCGGCGGAGTGCGCGGCCGATGTCACCGCCTTGACGGTCTCCGGCGAGAGTCCCGGCTCGTCGATGATGATCTTGATGTAGTCCGAACCCTCGGCGATCCGGCCGCGTACGAAGGGGGCGGCCTGCTCGGGGCCGGTCAGGACCGCGTCCGCCGGGAAGGTGGGGATCTGGCTCTGCGGGCTCCCGGGCGCCACCGCGGGCGTGCCCGCGCTGCGGATGTCGGTCAGGCCGGGCAGTCCGCGCAGTGAATCGACCAGCGATGGCGGGAAGGACGCCATGTCCAGGCCGGTGGTCACCCCGGCACCGGCCAACGCGTGCAGCGTGCCGGCATCCCGCAGGTGGAGGTGTGCGTCGGTCAGCCCGGGAAGCAGCACCGCGCCCCCGCAGTCGAACCGGCGCGCGCCGAGCGCGTTGATGCCGATGCGTCCGTTGTCGATGACCACGGTGCGGGGAGAGGTCACCTGGTCGCCGTCGAAGATCCGGGCATTCGTCAGGGCGATCCGTTCGCCGAGGAAGCCGGTGCGTTCCGGTGCGTGGGCGGAGGCGGGCCCGGCCAGGGCCGGCACTCCCGCCACGGCGATGCCGGCCGCTGCGGCCGTCTTGAAGAAGTCACGTCGGTTCGTGTCGCTGACACACATCGTTGTGCCTTTCTGCCGGGCGGGTCGGAAAGAACGTCGTGCGTGATTCGGGTCCGCGGAGTGCAGGCCATGACCGGCAGTCGACGCGGTGGGTTGAAGAGGCGGCGGCCCGGGCCCTACGGGCATACGCGGGCGGCCTGGACGGTGGCGGCCGGTGAGGCCGCTCACGGGAGAGCGGTTCGACCGTAGCTGCTATATGTGATAACAGCAACTCTCGCCGTGTGCCGGTTACGGCCCCGGGCGCTTCCGGCGGCCGGGTTCAGGACAGGGCGGAGAAAGCGATCTTCTCGTTGCGTGCGAGGTGCCGCTCGACCGCGTCGCCGACCGTGCCCGGGTCACGGGTACGGAAGGCGGCCACGAGGTCCGCATGGGCCCTGCCGCGCCGCTCGTGCTCGGCCGGGTCGGGGTCGAGCCGGCCGAAGCCGATACGGATGTAGCGCTCGCCTGCCCGCCACAGGGTGGTCAGGACACGGATGTCCCAGGCGGTGGCGGCCGGCGCCAACAGGGCCAGGTGGAAGGCGTGATGGTCGTCGTAGATGTCGGCCATGCCGTGCTCGCGGGCGCCGAAATCGGTGGCCTGGAACTCCAGCCGGTCCAGGTCCTTGTCGCTCAGCAGGGTGCATGAACGCCGCGCGATGTCCGGTTCCAGGGCACGCCGCAGTCGGTAGATGCCGCGCAGGTCGTCCAAGTCGAGCGGGGCCACGACAGCGCTGCGGCCGGGTCGCATGATGACCAGCCCCTCGCTCTCCAGACTGCGCAGCGCCTCGCGGATGGGGATGAAGCTGATGTCGAGCATCCCGGCCAGCTCGCGCAGCGAGTACTCGCCCCCGGGAGCCAGTTGTCCGGCCAGGATCGCCCGGCGCAGTTCCTCGGTGGCCTGCTCCACCACGGACCGCGACGTGATGGGTTGGAGAGCCCCTCGGGATGTCGCCACGCTCTGTCCCTCGTTTCGGCCGTCCGGTGGTTGATATCAACTATATCTACGCTCCGGGGCGGACCGGCCGGGGGATCAGAGCTTGAGGATGCGCTCGGCGTTGCCGGATGCGATCTTCCGGCGGTGACCGGGGGAGAGGCTCGCGTTGCGCAGGAAGCCGACGGCCTGCTCACTCCTTTCGAAGGGGTAGTCGATGGCGAAGAGCACGTTGTCGATGCCCACCGACCGGATGGCGGCCTGGAGCATGTTGTCGTCCATCACACCCGAGGTGGTGATGGCGATGTTCTCCGTCAGGTACTCGGAGGGCTTCCTCTTCAGCGGCACCCTGGTTTCGATGTTCCGGATCTGCACATCGAGCCGGGGGATCATGTACGGCAGGAACTCGCCCATGTGGCCCACGATGAGCCTGGCGCCGGGGAAGTCGTCGAAGACCCCGCCGAGTACGACGCGCAGGGCGTGCCCTCCGGTCTCCGCCGCCCAGCTGTACAGGGGGCCGACCAGCTCGGGACGGTCCTTCAGCAGACCCCAGTCGCCGGTGGGCGCCGGCGTCGGGTGCAGGTAGAGGGCGGCGCCCAGTTCTTCCAACGCCCCCCATACGGGCCGGAACTGCGGCTCGTCCAGATAGTGCCCGTTGGTGTGGCCGTTGACCAGGAACCCGGCCATTCCCAGGTCTCGGATGGCGCGTCGTGCCTCGCGCACGGCTGCTCGGGGATCCTGGAGAGGCAGCGCGGCCAGCCCGCCGAACCTGGCCGGGTGCGCGGCGATGACGGTGGCCAGCGCGTCGTTGGCGACCTGCGCGTCCCGTACGGCGATGGCCGCGTCGGGCTGCATCTGGACGCCGGGCGGGGTGAGGGACAGCACCTGCATGGTGACCCCGTTGGCGTCCATGTCGGCGAGCCGGTACTCGGTGACGTCCGGCAGCCGCTTGAACCACTCGGCGGTGACCTCGGGCTTGAAGGGGATCGCGCCGTTCAGGGCCGTGCCCTGGGTGATGAGGCCGGGGAGGATGATGGCCTCCTCGATCGCGATGATCCGCAGCCTGTCGTGCTGGCTGGGCCCGCCGCCGTGGGCTTCGGCGACGCGCGGGGCCGCCAGCGCGGACGCGCCGGCCAGGGCCGCCGTTCCCGCCGCGGTGTTGAGGACCTTGCGTCTCGTCCACTGGGCAGCGCTCATACGTGGTGTTTCCTTTCCGGGAGGGTGTTCACCGGCCGGGGCGCACCACCGCCGACCGTGTCGATCAGGGCGACGGCATCCACGGGAGGCTCGTCGCCCAGCCAGGCCACCACCTGGTCCGGGCGGACCAGGACGAGGCGGGCGCCCAGCTCCGCGGCATATCCGGCGGCCACCGGCTCAGGCAGCCGGAGCACGGCGAGCGGTACGCCCCGCAGGCGCGCGGCCTCCTCGACAGCCGCCACCGGCGCGTCCGCCGCGAGCGCGAGGAGCGTCAGGCCGGCACCGAGCAGGTCGTACAGGGAACGGCCATCCGCCAGGAACAGATGGGGCAGCCGGGCCCCCGCCCACACGGAGCGCGCGACGGGGACGATCGGGGAGGCGGCGATACGGAGACCGAGCACCAGGTCGAGGGAGTGGAACTCCGCCTTCTTGGACTCCTGGATCCGGGCGCCCGCCGCCCGCCGGGCCTCTGCGCCCGCCTCGTCGTCCGCGTCGAGGTCGTCCGCGTACAACTCGGTGGACAGCACCCGCATGTTGGCGGTCGCCTCGCGGATGACGCGCTCCTGCACCGGGCGGCGTTCGCTCTCGTAGCTGTCGAGGATGCCGGGCCCGCCCCAGCCGTCCAGCACGGCGGCGAGCTTCCAGCCCAGGTCCACCGCGTCCCCGATGCCCGTGTTGAGCCCGTGCCCGCCGAACGGCGGGTTGAGGTGCGCGGCATCACCGGCGAGGAAGACCCGGCCGTCGCGCATCCGGTCGACGGTCATCATCCGGGCCGTCCACGGGTCGGTGGACAGCACCTTCGCCCGCACCGGCCGACCCGCCACGCCGTCGATGATCCGGCGCGCCTCGCGCTCCCCGGTCTCCCGGTCGACACCGAAGCCGATCGCCCACCAGGTGTCCGTCCGGTCCAGCGGCCCGACCAGCGCCGGAGCCACCGCATTGATCACCCAGTACTGCACCGCGGGGCCGTGCGCCACGTGCTCCCACAGGCCGGGGCTCTCGAAGACCATGCCGAAGTTCGGGCGCAGGGCCTCCCCGCCCACGTAACGGGCCCCGATCTCGTCCCGCACCACGCTGCGCGGGCCGTCGCAGCCGATCACGTAGTCGGCGGTGACGACGGAGCGCCGGCCGGTGCCGTCATCGACGGTCACGGTCACCGACTCGTCGTCCTGGCGCAAGCCGACGACCTTCGAGCCCAGGACGAGCCGCCCCGGGGTGATCTCCTCCACCGCCTCACGCAGTACCTCTTCCAAAACGTACTGCGGAGCCTGCTGCCCGGTCTCCGGGAATCGGTCACCCTCCGGCACCAGGCCGAGGACACCCTTGAACCGGGACAGCTCCCGCCCGGACAGAGAGGTGCAGAACACCACGTCCTGAGACCAGGAAGGAGGCAGCGGGGCACGCTCACGCAACCGCTCCGCCAGGCCCCAGCGGCGCAGGTGCTCCATCGTGCGCACATTGAGGGTCTTGCAGCGCGGGCGCGCGTGGGACACGGCGGCGCGCGGCTCGACCACCAGTACGTCGATGCCGCGCCGGCCCAGCTCGACGGCGGCGGCCAGGCCGACCGGCCCGCCACCGGCGATGAGGACCCGTACATGCCGGGGGATGCGCTCGTTGTCGACGGAGGACATCAGCGCTCGCTCTTCTGCCGCGCCGCCCAGTGCGCGCACTCCTCGACGAACGCGAGCTGCCGCAGCTGCGTCGAGAGGCCGAGGATGTGGTGGTCGATGCAGTGGCCCGTCTCGCGGGCGACACTCGCGTCCACGAAGGGCGCCGCCGTGAAGAGCGCCGCGAACCTCGCGACGTTCTCCGGGCCGCTGCTCCACAGTGCGTCGAACTCGGCGAGCGCGTTGTGCACCGGTACGCGGACTTCGGGTGCCAGGGCGGGCAGGTGCTCCTTCGGCCACCGCGGTGCCTGGATCAACTCCCGCACCGGAGTGGGCGCGTACGACTCGTGCGCCTGGCGTATCCCCTCCGCCCGGTAGGTGTGCTTCGGGCCGAACATCACCTGGTCCCGCTGCTCGTACGGCAGATCCACCGTCGAGTCCGCAGGCAGGGCGCCCAGCGCCTCGGCCGCGCCGCCGCTCGGGATGACGGCGCCCATGCCGGTCGCCGAGACACCGATCAGAGGAATTCCCGGCCGGGCAGCGGCGATCATCAGCGCGATCATCCCGCCGATCGAGTGGCCGACGAGGAACACGCTGTCGGCCGCGAACTGTTCGACGGCCTGCGCCAGCGCTTCATTGAGCAACTCCACATGCCGGGCGAAGGTGTTGGCGTCCGGGGTCAGCGCGGTGCTGCCGCCGTAGCCGGGCCGGTCGAAGGCCACCACCGTATGGCCGTGCGCGACGGCGATGTCCAGGAAGGACCCGGCGGGGGAGCCCGCCACGTCCCAGTACCGCGCGGTGTACGTGCCGCCGTGGAGGGCCGCGATCAGGGGCTTGCGGGTGGGCTCGGCGGGTGCCGCGAGAAGCGCCGTGATCGTGTGCCCGTCGACCTCGAAGGTCAGAAGGTCGCGCTGCTTGGCCATGGATGGCCTCCTGCCAGGGGTGGGTTCCGGCGTGCCGGGGAGCGTGAGCGTTATATGTAATAACAGCAACGGTGCGCGAGAGGAAGGGGTGCCGTCCGAGCCCGTCAGTGCTGCTGTGGCACGTAGTCCTGAGTGATCTGCTTGTATTCCAGGAAGTCCTCCACGGACGCCAGGCCGCCCAGCCGCCCCACACCGCTGGACTTGAAGCCGCCTTCCTCGAACTCGACGGTCAGGTTCGCCCAGCTGTTGATGGAGATGAGGCCGGCGTCGAGCCGCCGTGCGACCCGCATCGGACGGTCGGCGTCGCGGCTCCAGACGCAGGCGCTCAGCCCGTACTCGGTGTCGTTGGCGAGGGCGATCGCCTCCTCCTCGGTGTCGAAGACCTGGACGGTCTGTACGGGACCGAAGGTCTCCTCCTGGACGATCGGCAGCGAGGAGTCGGTGACCGCGAGCAGCGTCGGGTGGTAGAAGGCACCCTCGGCCAGCTCGGGGCGGGCGCTCGGGCCGCCCCGGACGACCGGTTTGGCACCGGCGGCGATGGCCGCCTCCACGGCGGCATCGACGCGGGCGACCGACGCCTTGTCGATGAGGGGGCCGATCTGGCTCGCGGCGTCGGCGGCAGGGCCGGGCCGCACACCTTCCAGGCGAGCGGCCAGCGCGGCCGTGAACTCGTCCGCGATCTCGCGCTGGACCAGAACCCGGCTGCCCGTCATGCAGAACTGCCCGGCGAAGACGGTGCACGAGGCGACGGCCGCGGCGAGCGCGGCCTCGATGTCCGCGTCGGCAAAAACCAAGTGCGGTGTCTTGCCGCCCAGTTCGAGGCCGACACGCTTGAAGCGGGCCGCCGCACCCTGGGCGATGAGCCGTCCGGTGGCGCTGCTGCCGGTGAAGCTGATGACGGGCACCCGGGGGGAGTCCACCAGCAGGCGGGCGACGTCCGAGCCCGACTCGATGACGACATTCACCACGCCCCTCGGCAGCTCGGGCACGGAGCTGAGGATTTCGCTCATCAGGGCGGCGGTGCGGGCGGCCTGCCCCGGCATCTTCACCACGGCCGTGCAGCCCGCGGCGAGAGCCGGGGCCAGCGCACGGATGCACAGGTAGGCGGGGGAGTTCCAGGGCACGACGATGCCGGCGACGCCGACCGGCTGCCGGATGGACATGGCCTGGCGGCCCGGCTGAGTGTCGGTGACCCGGCCATGCGGTTGGACCGCGAGACCTGCCGCGAAGCGCAGCGCGCGCAGAATGAAGTGCGACTCGAAGCCCGCCTCGTGGCGGAGCTTGCCGTTCTCCAGGCACAACGTGTCGATGACCTCGTCCATGCGCGCGGCGTACGCGTCGGCGAGGTGACTGAGGGCGGTGGCGCGCACCATCGGGTCGAGCCGCCAGTCGCCCTCCTCGAAGGCACGGCCGGCCGCGTCGATGGCCCGCTGCCCTGTCTCCGCGTCGCCGTCCGTGTATGTGCCGATCACTTTGCCGGTTGCCGGGTTGATGCTGTCGGAGGTCCGGGCGGATCCGACCCACTCGCCGTCGATCCAATGCCGTGCGGAACTCTCTCGTGCCATGTCGGGGACTCCTTGCTCGGTGGGAAAGGAAGGGGGCTCAGAGACCGAGGAGCCGCTCGGCGTTCCCGTGGGCGATCTTCGCGCGGTCGGCCTCGCTGATCGGGGCCGTACGCAGGAACTCGGTGGCCGCACCCATCTCCTCGAAGGGGTAGTCGGTGCCGAAGAGGATGTGATCCGCACCCAGAGCCAGCAGCGCGCACAGCAGCGGCGCGGCCGAACACACGCCGCTCGTCGTGATGTACAGGTTGTGGCGGACGTACTCCGAGGGGTCCTTCCGGACGAGCTCCACACCGTGGTGGTTGTGGTACTCCCAGCGAGAGTCCAGCCGCCACAGCATGTACGGCAGGCCCTCGCCCATGTGGCCCAGCAGCATCTTGGCGTCCGGGAAGTCGTCGAAGACGCCCCCGAACACGCATCGGAGGAAGTGCGTCGCAGTCTCCGACCCCCAGCTCCACATCGGGCCGATCAGCTCCGGATGGCCCTGGATGACATCCGGGACGTCGACGCCGTTGGCCGGGTGGAGGTACAGCGGCACGTCCAGGCCCGCCGCACGCTCCCATACGATGCGCAGTTCCGGGTGGTCGAGGTATCGGCCCTGGGTGTGCGCGTTCACCAGGGCGCCGCACATGCCCAGCTCGGAGACGGCGCGCTCCAGTTCGTCGGCGGCCGCCTTCGGATCCTGCAACGGCAGCGCGGCGAAACCGGCGAAGCGGTCGGGGTGGTCGGTGACCACGCCGGCCAGCAGGTCGTTCACCGTTTTCGCCCGGCTGACCGCGATGCCGGCATCCTTCTCGGCCTGGATTCCCGGGGAGTTGAGGGACAGCACCTGCATGTCCAGGCCCGCGGCGTCCATCTCGGCCAGCCGCTCGCCGGTGATGTCCAGAAGGCGCCGGGATGCCTCGCGCCACTTGTCCGGCTGAATGATGGCGGCCGCCGAGGCGCCGTAACCCTCCAACTCCCGGGTGACGAAGTGTTCCTCGAGACCGATGGTCCGCATCGCGCGCCTCATTTCACTTATATGCATTGACTTCAGCGATGGTGAAACGTACGTTCCGTCGGTGTCAACCCTTGGGAACGGCCGAGTGGAACGGAGGCGCTCGATGACGTGTACGGATGTCGCCGAGGGGAGCCCGGATGCGAACGGGAGCCCCGTGGACGTGATCGTGGTGGGGTACGGCCCGGTGGGCATGGCTGCCGCCGCCCTGCTCGGCCGGGCGGGCCACCGGGTCCTGGTCCTGGAGCGCTACGCCGGCCTCTACAACCTGCCGCGCGCGGCCAGCTTCGACGACGAGACCATGCGCACCCTGGCGACTCTCGGCGTGGCGGAGACCTTGCTGCCCAAGGTGCGCGTGCAGCCCACGTACGAGTGGCGCAACGGCAGCGGCGACCTGCTGATCGAGCAGACCTTCGCCGCGAAGGGACGCAGCGGCTGGGCGGAGTGGAACATGATGTACCAGCCCGACCTCGAAGAGGCGCTGGACACCGTGTGCCGCTCCATGCCCCAGGTGGAGGTGCGGCATTCCAGCTCCGTCGTCGGCCTGGAGCAGCACGAGGACCGCGTCACGGTCACCCTGGAAGGCCCCGGGGGGAGCCGGGCGATCGAGGCCCGTTACGTACTGGGCTGCGACGGCGGCAACAGCTTCGTGCGGTCCGCGCTCGGCGTAGGACTGCACGACTACGGCTTCTCCGAGCCGTGGATGGTGTGCGACTTCCGCTTCCGCCGCCCCACCGAGGTCCCCCGCGCCCTCCAGCTCGGCGACCCCCTGGGCCCCACCTCGATCATCTCGCTCGGCCCCACGCACCACCGGTTCAGCTTCATGCTTGACTCGGCCGGCGACTTCGGGACCGAGAGCGACCCGAACCGCGTCTGGAAGCGAGTGGCCACTTACCTCGGCCCCGACGACGCCGACCTCATCCGCGTCGCCACGTACACCTTCCGCTCCCTCATCGCCCACGAGTGGCGCCGAGGCCGTGTCCTGCTCGCCGGCGACGCAGCCCACCAGATGCCCCCATTCCTCGGCCAGGGCATGTGCTCCGGCTTTCGCGACGCGCAGAACCTCGCGTTCAAGCTGGACCTGGTGCTCCGGGGCACCGCACCGGACCGCATCCTCGACACGTACCAGACCGAACGCGAGCCCCACGTACGCGCGGTGACCGAGAAGGGCATCGAGCTGGGGCACCTCCAGACCCTGCGCGACCCCGAGCGCGCCGCCGAACGGGACCGCACGCTGCTCGCGCGCCGCGCCGAGTCCGCCGCACCCGAACCCATGCGCTTCCCGGACCTGGCCGACGGCCTGCTCTCACGGGGCGTCGGCACCGGCCGGGGCCACCTGTCGGTGCACGGCGTCGTGGACGACGGCACCCAGCGCGACCGCCTCGACCAGGTCGTGGGCGGGGGCTTCCACCTGCTCGTCGGCGAAGGACACCTGGCCGCGCTGGAGAACGAGCGGCTGCTCGACGAGCTCGCCGACGCCGGGGTCCGCGTTGTCGTACCCGGTGAGCGTTCTGCCGACCATGAAGGCGCGGCCGTCGTCCAGGACGTGGACGGCACCTACCGCGCGTGGATGGCCGAGCTGGACTGCTCGGCCGTTGCCGTCCGCCCCGACTTCTACGTGTACGGGACGGCGCGCGGCTCCGACGCGGTGGCCGGGCTGGCGGCCGAACTCCTGGGCGCGATCCGGGGCGAGGTGACGGCCGGGGAGACCGGGGCGGACGCCTGATGTTCCTGCCCGTGATTCCCGGGCTGACGGCCCGGGGCCACGCCGGGGGCCGGTCACTATGATCGCTCCCGTGAACACACAGCGCCCCTCCGACTCCGCGCCGCCCGGCGAGGCGCCGCCGGCCCGGCAGGGAATCCAGTCCGTCGAACTGGCGATGACGGTCCTGCAGGCCCTTGAGGAGGGACGGGGCCCGATGACGCTGACGCAGATCTCCGCCGCCAGCGGCATGCAGCCCAGCAAGGCCCACCGCTATCTGGTCAGCCTCGCCCGGGTCGGCCTGGTGGCCCAGTCGCCCAGCTCCGGGCGTTACGACATGGGCCCCGCCATGCGGCGGCTCGGCGTGGAGTCGCTGCGCAGGATGGACGAGGTGGCGCTGGTGAGCGAGCACCTGCCAGGACTGCGGGACAGCACCTCGCACGCGGTCAACCTGTCGGTGTGGGGCGACCACGGTCCGGTCGTCGTGCGCTGGGAGTACGGTGCTCACGCGCTGCCGATCACCGTCCGGGTCGGTGCCACCATGCCCTTGCTGACCTCGGCGATGGGAGGAGCGTTCCTCGCCCACCTGCCCGAGCAGCTCACGGAGCCGGTGCTCTGCGGACAACTGGAAGTGAAGACGCTGGACGAGCCCACCCGGGAGCGTGTCGACCGGATCAGGGCCGGCGTACGACGAGATGGCGTGGCCTCCACCGTCGGGGGCGTCATCCCCGGCATCGCCTCGGTGGCGGCCCCCGTCTTCACGGCGGGTGAGTCTTTTCCGCTCGTTGTAACCCTGGTCATGCCCGCGAGGGGCCTCACGGAACACGGCATCGCCCACCTCTCGGCCGAACTCCTGCGCTCGACCCGAGCCATGTCCGAAGTCCTGGGCCACGCCGTGGACCAGCACCGGCCATAGGGCACACACACGTCGATGGTGCGAGAGCACCGGACACTGCGGACCGCCAGGCCGCCCCGGTACGCCGCTGGGCCGCTCGACGCCCCCGTGGGTGGCAGCGCCTGCGGCCCGAGCACAGGTCGGCGCCGGTCCCGGTACCGGGAGAGGGGCCCGAGAGCCCTCGTCCAGAGGATCCGGGCCGTCCAACGGACCCAGATGTGGACGCACGCCCTCGTTGGGGACGAGGGCGACGACAGCATGGAGGGCGAGCGCGACCTCCGGCGGCGGTGCCATGTACTGAGGTGGAACAGGCACATCAGGAACTGCTGCATGCGCATCTCACCAAGGTGTCGGTGAGGTGCGGGCGGGCCCCTGACGGTCGGGGGTGAGGAGGTAGGCGACGACGGCTATGTCGGCGAGTTCGTCCGCTTACCGGCCTCGGGCTGTTTCGCCGGTCATCGGGCCGGGTCGTACAGAGTGGTGAATACAGGCGCCAAGGAGGGCGCGGGCCGCCGTGTCCAGCGCCGCCTGCGGGTCGGAGCGGCGGATCTCCTTCGTGTAGGGAGCCCGCCGCTTCGAGCAGGAACCGGTGGACCTCGGTGATGGTATGCGCGCCGCGGTTGGTGGGACTGGCACCTCGTGCACGCAGCAGCTCGGGGATGAGATTGCTGCTGTCGGCGCAGGACTGCATTAGGGCGTGTGCGTAGGCACCCATGAGACCGGACAGGGACGGCTCGGCCTCGCGGAGCTTCCCGGCGACGTACTCCTTGCGGCGGTCCAGCATCCGCTCGGTGAGAGCGTTGATCAGCTGTTCCTTGTCCTCGAAGCGGCCGCCGGCAACGAAACCGGCGCCGCCCCGGCTGGCGGAACTGCCCGCAGAGGGGAGTCGTGGTCGGACTGCAATCAGCTCACCAGCATCACCGTTGGCGGAGCCGCCTACAGGCCAAGCGTGCCCGAACCACCAAGAACGAAGGCACCAGGCTCGGCGACACGTGGTTCCACCACACCCAGCTCGGCCTCGCCTCCACGGACACGGGATTCGCCCATCCGGCCCATTGTTAGGTATTTAGCTTATGTGCTATATACCTGCCATGACAGAAGCTCAGGATGAGGCGGGGGCCTTCCGTGCCCTCGCTGATCCCACGAGGCGCCAGATCCTCGAAGACCTAAGAGGTGGTGAGCTCGCGGCAGGGGAGATCGCGAGCCGGTTCGCGATCAGCGCGCCGTCCATTTCACGGCATCTCGGCGTGCTCAGGGGAGCCGGACTGGTCACCGAGCGCCGGGACGGCAACCGGATCCTCTACACACTGGCCGAGGACCGCCTGGCCACATGCATCGGTCGGTTTCTCAGCGCCGTCTGCCCCGAACAGATCGTCCTGCGCCACACCACATGGCGCCCCGGGGCGCAGAGCGAGGGATCATGAGGCAACCACGCCTGTCCAGCGTCGTTGAACGACGGCTTTTGGTGAACTACCGAGTCGCCCCGGACACTGCGGCACGCCTGCTTCCCCTGCCGTTGCGCCCGCAACTGGTGCACGGTCACGCGGTCGCAGGCATATGCCTCCTGCGGCTGGGAAGTGTCCGGCCGGTCTGGGCCCCCAAGGCATTCGGGCTGCGCAGCGAGAACGCGGCGCATCGGATCGCCGTCGAATGGGACGGATCGGATGGCGTGGAGACCGGCGTCTACATCCCACGTCGCGACACCGCCTCGCGGCTGAATGTCTGGGCCGGAGGCCGTATCTTCCCCGGGAAACACGGCCGCGCCGGTTTCGAGGTGCACGAAATACCCGGCCAAATGCGTGTCGCCTTCGCGACGTGGGACGACGACACCCGGGCGGACGTCACTGTCGAGCCGTCCGGCGAGCTGCGAGACAGCGAACTCTTCGCCGATCTCGCCGAGGCCTCCCGCTTCTTCCGAGACGGGGCCAAGGGCTACTCGGCCACCCGCTCCGGCCGCTACCTGGACGGCATGGAACTGCACACCGACGCCTGGCACGTGGAAGCCGGCCGGGTTCGCTCCGCCGCGTCATCATTCTTCGACGACCCGGAGCGCTTCCCACCAGGGAGCGCGACCTTGGACTGTGCCTTGATCATGCGCGACGTCCCCGCCAACTGGCGCCCCCTCCCCGCCATGGCCGCCAACCGAGGCGCTCAACTCGCCAAGTGAAACGCTCAGTCACAGTGTGGTCGCGAACTCGGCCGGTGTGATCAGGCAATGTTGCCCTCCCAGAAGAACGAACCGTCCGGGGCGCCGGGAGCGGGTCGTCAGAGGCGCGGCCGCCAGCCCCATACGCGCTGAGAGGGGCGATCAGGTCCATCGGACGTGCCAACCAGATCGGCCCGGCAGGCCTGGCCCGCCCCATGCTCCAGCCGGCCGCCTTCCTCGGCCTCAACGGCATCCCCGCTACGGTCCTCACCGATCAAGCCGCCCTCACGCACCTCACCGAGCACCGCACCTCAACCGGCGCGGGCGGCATCCACGAGCTGGGCGCAGCCTCGGCCGAGAACGCCGTGCTCGCTCTGCGGGCCCTGCACCGGCTCGGCCTCGTCGACCGCACCCCCGCCACCCCCCATCAAGCCGTCCGTGTCCACCAGCTCATCCAGCGCGCGACCCGTGACACGCTCACCTCGGACCAGCACGACCGGCTCGCTCTCACCTCCGCCTGGCCCGCCGTCGAACGCGACACCGTCTTCACCACCGGACCGCAACTCCAACAGGTCGCACTCCGGCTCCGGGCGACCGGAGCCACCGATGTCCGGGGGCTCGTTCTCGCCCGAGTCCCTGGGGGCGGATGACGCGACCGGTCAAATGCCTGATGCTTTGTGTCCGCTTGCTCAGGACGGTGGTCGCCCGGCGCCTGAGGAACTGCAAGGGAATCCGAGGAGAGCAGCCTGGGCGTCGCACCAGAACGGGCGGATGAGACAGTGGCCAGGGCGTCCGCTGAGCCGGTAGGGCGGAGGGGCCTGGGCACCGGACTGTGTCGGCTGGCACAGCCGCCTTCGCCTGAGCAACCAGCCGACGGTGGTTTTCCCTCCGTGTGCGATGTACTGCCGCAGGGCTTCTACGCTCCGCTGGCCTCCGGGTGAACTTGTCGTGCCTGGCCGTCGGCCGCGGCCGAGATCAGGTGCCGTACACCTGGAGCTGCGCGATCTGGCCCGCGGGCCAGCCCGTGTTGGCGGTGACGACGAGCCGCAGATGGCGGGTGGTCGTGGAGGCGGGGAGGGTCAGAGTGGCGGTGTTCCCGGTGAGCGGGTCGAAGGAGCAGTCCGTGCTGCCGCGCAGCACGGAGAAGGAGGCGCCGTCGGTGCTGCCCTGGACGGTGACGGTCTGCGTGCGCGCGCCCCAGCTGGTGGACGGCGGCAGGGCGAGAACGACGCGCCGGACGCCTGTGGTAGCGCCCAGGTCGACTTGGAGCCACTGGGGGAAGGCGTGGTTGGCGCTCTCCCAGTACGTGCCCGGATCGCCGTCCACGGCGTTGCTCGCGCCGTACGTCTGCGTGTGGCTGCTTTCGGAGACCGGCCGGCGCAGCGCCAGGTCGCCGGTTGGGGTGCCGCCGCCCGTCGCCGTGGTGACGGTGACCCGGGCCGAGGCCGCGGACACGGAGCCTGCTGAGTCGAGCGCCTGGACGTCGAAGGTGTACGAGGTCGACGGGGAGAGACCGCTCAATATGTACGTGGTGGTGTTCCCCGGAGCGGTGCCCACGGGGGTGGCCGTGTCACCGGTGATCCGGCGCACGCGGTACCCCGTCACACCGGAGTCGTCCGTCGAGGCGGTCCAGGCCAGCGCGACGGTGGTGTCGGTGACGGTGGTGGCACGCGGATTGCCGGGGGCGGTCGGCGGCTGGTTGCCGTTGCCGCCGACGAGCGGCGGGGTCGGCCGGGTGGCGGTGACGGGGAGCCGGCCCTTGAGCATGCGGCCGCCGTCACCGGTCAGCCGGAGGTAATAGTCGGACGAGCAGGCGGTGCCGTCCTCGTCGAGCGCGAGGAAGCCCGACCCGGTGGGGACCCAGTCCCGGGACTCCGCGGTCTTGGCGATCTGGTTGCCCTCGTTGTACTCGTCGAACATGGAGATGTAGACGCTGGGTACCCCGGCCCGGCCCATGTTGTAGAACTGCCGCCACATGAAGTCGCCGTGGGCGCGCTGGCGTTCGGTGACCCCGCCGGGCAGGACGCACGGCTGGTAGTCGATTCCGTGCGCGGTGCACTCGGCGAGGTCCGGCAGGGTGGCGACGTTGTAAAAGTTGTCTGCGTCACCGGCGTTGCCGATCCGGCCGACCAGCCATGGCGAGAGCATGTCGAAGGCGTGGTAGACGCCGCTGAAGCCCGGCCGGGAGTCCCGGTCGCCCGTTCGCCACCAGGTCGGAACCCCGCCGATGACGTAACAGCCCTGGGCCTTGAACCAGTTCAGCACGTCCAGACAGGCTTCCGGGGTGAACGGCCGCTGGGCGTCATTGAAGCCGAAGCCCCAGATGCACACCACCGGCATGCCGTTCTGCCGGGCATACGCCGAAGAAGCGGTGTGCGCACGCATCTTGGCGGTCCAGTCGGCCTTGATGTCCGTCTGCATGGACGTCCAGTCGGACACGTCGTACATGATGTAGAACTTGACCCCCTCAGCCTCCGCGGCGGCGCGAACCTTGCTCGCCATCGCGTCGCGCGTCGGCCCTTCGCCGCCGGTCGGGTTGAACCGCTGGAGGGCCGCGGCGTCGATGCCGTACTGCTTCATCCATCGGAAGTGGGTGTCGACGGTGGACTGGTCGTAGGACGAGAACAATGAGGCCGGCTGCCCGTTGCCGAGGTTGCCGAAGGCGGTCCGGTAGGTGGCCGGGTACTCACGGACATCGGGCCAGGCGACGATGGCGTGGTTGGACGGGGAGGGGGTCTCCCCCCAGTTCCTTGCCCAGTGCCACCAGCCGTCGATCGGGGCGCCGTCGCCCTTGCAGGCGAACCAGCCCTGGTACCCCACGGTCACCTTGCCGACCACGTCGCCCGGGCCGCTGGCCGCGGGCGCCGCGTGCGCGAGCGTGGCCTCCCCGCCCGCGATGACTCCTGTCAGTCCCGCCGCCGTCGCCGCTTGTAAGAACGTGCGCCGCGTGAATCCCACCCAGGGCTCCTTCGATCAGTTCTCCACTGCGGCGCCCCGCGGGGCCGCGGACGGGCCACCGGTAGCGCTGCAACTTTACACGGGGAACTGTATTGACGTGAACACGGCATCGCAAGAGGCCGTCATGAGGATGAAAAAACAGAGCTTTCGTGCGGGCGGGGAGGCGGTCCCGCACGGGGCCGCCCGGCTCGACCGGCCGAGTCGGGTGCCGGGCGGCGGTGACCCCGAGGTGGAATTGTCGACCGGGGCGGTGACGAAGGCCTCGGTGACCCGCTCGTCGGGTATCAGGAGGCGGTGGTAGATGGCCTCCCCAGAGCTGGTCCACCATGACCTGCACGTCGACGTCGGGGCGGATCTGCGCCTGTGCCGGGCGTGCCACAGCCGCTCGCCCGCGAGCCTGCGGCGTGGGGCGGAGTACAGGTCCCGGTGGGAGGCGGCCAGTTGCACCTCGGTTTGGTTGGTAGGTGCCGATGAGCTCGGTGAGGACGCGCCCGCCGGGTGTCCGGGGCATCACCTCGGCGAAGGCGTGCAGCTGTGTGAGCAGATCCGCTTGTGGCCCAGAAGAGGAGCCCCCGGCCCGCCCAGAATCAGAAGCAGCGGACGCGCTCAATCCTTTCCCTGCGCCAGTTGGGCGCTGCGTACGTCATGTCCTGCCTTCTTTCGAGGCATCGGTCAGCAAACTGTGCTCAAGGTGCATATGCCCTTGCTCTCCCCGCCCGCGTCTCCCGGGCTCAGCGAAAGCGTCAGGCTTCCAGTACCCGCGCGGCGCGCGCGGCCTCGATCCATTGCGGGAACTCTTGCAGAAGCTGATCGAAGAGCACATCGTCGTCGACGTCGCCCGGCATACGGCCGGCGTGGAAGAAGCCCGCGTTGTCCACGACGCGACGAGCGGGAACGGCGAGGGTGTCGAGCTTGCGCAGGAACGCGAACTCGTTGTCCTGAGGATTACCGAACCCGATGAACTGCCAGAACAGCGGCATCCGGGCCGCTTTGCAGAGATATCGCTCGGCGGCGAGCCTGCTGGTCGGCCCCCCGTCGGTCTGGAAGACGACCAGGGCGGGGGCGCTGCCGTCCGAGTCCACGTAGTGATCTATGACCGCGTCCATCGCCCAGTGGTAGTTGGTACGGCCCATGTGGCCGAGGCTCTCGTGCATCTTGCTGACGTGCCCCTGGTGCCGGCCCAGCTCCAGATCGGTGGATCCGTCGACGTCAGTGGAGAAGAACACCACCGGGACGACACCGTCGTCGTCGAGGTGCGCCGACAGCGACAGCACCTGCTCGGCCAGCCGCTGCATGGTGCCGTCCCGGTAGTAGGGCCGCATCGACCCGGAACGGTCCAGCACCAGGTACACGGCGGCCCGCGTTCCTTCCAGCCCATGGGCCCGGATACTGCTGCCCGCCGCCTCGTAGTGGGGCACCAGGTCGGGCGCGTACTCGATTACTTTGGACAGGCTGATGGCCGGAACGGGCCCCCGGCTGTTCGTTGAACTCACGTTCCCATCTTGCCGGGGCCCCCGATGGCGTGAACCGTTCGCCTGGACAGGAGCCGGTGGTCATGCGCGCGGGCGCGATTTCCAGGCCCGGCATCGACACTGCTGCTCGGTGAATTCTCGCCGAAAGAGAGCATCTGCACCACTCCATGGCCAAGTTGGCCACTCTCTGCCCTTACACGAGGCGAAGTCGGGAAGTGTGGCACCGCTGCTCCGCAAAGAGGCGCACGTCCAACTCAAGGGAGAAGACCTTGAAGCGCGGCCCTTTCCGCTGGTCAGTCGGGCTGATGGCCGCCGATGCCGCACCAGACGATTGCCGATAGCGCGCCGGCACCGCCTGAGACGACTGGGGCGGTGCTGCCTTCGAGCCTTCTCGGGCACCACTGCCCCAGGTCCCGCCCGCTACCACCGGCTGGCCCAGGGCACGGGCACCCGGCTCGGCTGATCCCGCGCGGCGACAGCGACACCCGGCCCGGGGAGGCGAGAGCCCGCTCAGCGGCCGTGCCGCTGCTCGTAGCGCGTCGCCGCGTCCAGGATCCAGGTGTCCGGCCACTTCGACCGGTCGACCGGACCGATCTGCCGGGCACCCTCCACGCAGCGGGAGTCGTCGGCCAGGGCGAGGCCGCTCACGGCCTTGATCCGAACCAACTGGTCGTCCTCGCCCAGGAATCCGGCCAGTATGTCGGCCCCGGCGGGGCCGCAGCCCTCGAACTCGTACAACAGCTCACACACGGCCGCGCGAACCCGGGCCTCGGGATCGCGGGCCAGTGCGGTGAGCACGTTCCACGCCTCGGGGTGGGTGTACGCGTCCCGCGTCCTTTGCAGCAAGGACGGCACCACCATGCGTACGCGGGGTCCGGGGTGCGCGCGGTGAGCAAGTCCCACACCCTCGGCCGCCGGATCGTCGACGTACGTCAGCCCGCTGAGCACCGACGCGAGCGCCGCCGGGTCCGTCTCCGCGGCGGCCCATGGAACAAGGACGTCTGCGGCCCGTCGCTCAGCGGACTCCGCGTCGAGGGCGAGGAGCTGACGCACGAGATCCGCGGCGAACAGCCGCCACAGAGGGTCGGAGGCCGAACGAAGGGCCGGCACCCGGTCCCAGGCCTCCGTACAGCACCGTTCGGCGAGCACCGCGACCACCTCCGTCCAGTCGGCGTGGTCCCCGTCGGCACGGGCCAGCGCACGGGCGAGCAGGACATCGAACGGCCGGTGCACACCGCACATCGCCTCCAGACGGGTGAGAACGGCGCAATGGCCGTCGTACACGCTCATGCCGTCGAGCGTGAGCATGTCGTACGCGGTGACGCCGAAGTCATCCGCGATCCTGCGGCGCACCACCGGACCCGTCGCACCGGTCGCGAGGCGCAGCCCCGCTTCGGCCCCGGTCCCGCGCCAGCGTCCCGCACGGGCCAGGAGCTCGGCCCGGCCCCCCTCCGTGAGCCGGTCCGCGGCCTGTCCGAGCAGGGCGGCGGCCAGGCCGGCGTTGCCGGAGATCACGGCCCGCAGCAGCGGCGTGCTCCCGTCCGGCAGCGGCCGCAGCGGATCGGCACCGGCATCCAGCAGCGCGTCCGCCACATGCCCGTCGAACGCGGCGACGGCAACGCACAGTACGGGGACCCCGTCGGCATCCGTCGTCTCCGGGTCGGCGCCCGCCCACAGTGCCTCCCGCACGAGATGCGCACGCCCGGCCCGCACTTCGGCGACCAGTTGTTGCCCCGACACGGCCTCGCCCCCGTACTCAGTTGTCCGGTGGGCAGACTAATCGGCGGCAACGGCCGGCCGGGAACGAGAACTCACGCGGCCACGAGCTGCTCGGCGACCAGGCCGTGCGGTAGCTCCGCGTCCACGAAGTCCCCGTGCTGCGGCGGCCCGCAACGCCCGCTCAGCGGGCACATGTTGCCCTGGGCCGCCGGAGTCCCCATCCACCGGTCCCGCACGGTCACCCAAAGGCTCCTCTGCGCCCGGAGGCCATGTAGCTTCAGGCAAGGGGATATGAGATGAACTTCGAAGAGAACGAACCGCAGTCCGTGCGAGAGGAGCGCTTCGCCGCGGAACGGGCCCAGCGCAGAGAGGCGCGCAGAAACGCACTGCTCGACTCCAGGGGAGCCCACCTCGGCGCAGCGGTCGTAACCACCGCCCTTGCCCTCCTGGCCTGGTACGGCAAGCTGGTCGCTCTGGGCATCGTCAGCGCCGCGTTTCTGCTCTGGTTTTCCGCAGCCCTCGCCTGGGTCTACGCCGACAAGGACCATGGGCGGCACGCGCTTCAGCGCGCGTACAACATCACCTTCGGGTGGGGCGACGCGTTCTGAGCACCCCGTACTCGGCACCGACCGGGCGAGAGCGAGTTCGCAGCCTGCTGCGGTTGCTCGTGTCAAGCTCCGTTCACTCGCAAGGAGGGTTGCAGAGCCGATTCCACCGATGCCGGCGGCCTATGCCATCCCGTTCGTTCACCCGCCTGGTCCGGGAATGCCGGTGGGCCGGAACTGGGGGAGAGGACGGCCTCGGGTGAACGGGGACGATCAGGAAGCCCGGCACAGCCACGCGGTCGGCCGCACAGCCGATCCGGACGAGCTGTTCGTGGCCGGCGCAGCCCGGAACAGCGCCAAAGCCCTTTGCACCGGCTGTCCGGTGCGCGCCGAATGCCTGGCCTACGCCCTGGACCACCGGATCGAGCACGGAATCTGAGGCGGTATGACCGAGCGGGAGCGCGGAGGGCTGTTGCGGTGCCGCCCCCTGGTCACCTCCTGGAGCCGCCTCCTCGACGCCGCCCGCTACGAACATGACCGTCTTACCGGACCCGGTGACGAGAAACTGGTCTGCGAGAGCGTCGGGTGACCTCCCCGGCACGGGGTGCGTGCCTTGCGGGCAATGAGGTGCGTATACGACAGGTTGGTCACCGGGCAAAGCGGACCGACGAACCGGCGCCGCCCCGGCCTCGGCCGCGCCGTAACTGGTCGTTTTCCGGCTGGCAGTTCTGCCGCCGGCCACAGCGTTCAGCTGCCGGGCCTGGCAGCGGGGCGTTTCTTCAGTCCTGTTGGTGGACGGGATTTGCGCAGGTCGGGGCGCAGGTGCCGAGGTGGAAAAAGGCAAGGGTTCAGGAGTTCGGGACGCGGGCGCGGGGTGGTCTTTGGGGCTGGGCGTGTCGTTGATCGGATAAATGCGACCGGGCGGGGTAGAACGTTTGCGGTTCCTGCTGCCAGGGACCGGAGCACGCACGGATGGTCGGGCCGTGTTCCCGGGTATGAGCGAAGGATCATCAGTATGGCCAGCGGCATTGTGAAGTGGTTCAACTCCGAGAAGGGCTTCGGGTTCATCGCGCAGGACGGCGGGGGCGCGGACGTCTTCGCGCACTACTCCGAGATCCAGGGCAGCGGGTACCGCGAGCTCACGGAGGGCGAGCACGTCACCTTCGACATCGGGCAGGGGCAGAAGGGACCGCAGGCGCAGAACATCGTCCGCGGCTGACCGGGCGAAGCGACGACCACCGGGGCAGCTGCCGGTCCGGCAGCCGCCCCGGTGGTCGTGCTGTGACGCCCGGCTCGAATTCTGGGCCGCGCGCCGCCTCAACGGCACGCACGTCAAGTGCCGCCGCCTCGGTGTGCAGTCCATGGCCATCTTGAAGGGCGGCTAGGGGGTGTTGCGAAAGTCCCGCCTGTCCGGCGACGTCTGGCACGCACGCTCGCCGCGTTGTCGGGATCGCCCCGATATACCCGGTATCGGGGCGACCCTCCGCCTTGCGATCGCACGCACCAGACGCCGCCGGACCCGTCCTCCGGGCGGACGGCGCTACTTTCGAAACACGCCCTAGTAGTGCTTCGCTAAGTCGCGTGATCTCTCCTGGTGGTGGGGTCGAATTCTGGTCCAGACCAGAATATTGACGTGTTCCTGACCCGTCGATACGCTTCGGAAATCGCCCTGAGAGCGCTCTCAGGATCGCTTCAGGCGCCTCGCGCTGGCTACCTCCACAGCACGGCCTTCCGGATGAGGAGTTGAGCTTGTCTGCCAACCTTCCTTTCGCGCCCCGCACGCCCCGCACGCCCCGTACCCGCCGCACCAGGGCTGCCGCCTTGGTTGCCGCGCTCACACTGGCCGGTGGATGCCTCGTTGCTACCCAGGTCACCGCCGCCACCGAGGCTGCGGCCGTCCCCGCGACGATCCCGCTCACGCTGACCAACAACTCCGGACGCGGCGAGCAGGTGTACGTCTATGTGATCGGCACCGAGCTCTCGTCAGGACGCCAGGGCTGGGCGGACGTGAGCGGCACCTTCCATCCATGGCCCGTCGGTGGCAACCCGCCGACGCCCGCCCCCGACGCGTCTATCGCGGGCCCGGCCGTGGGACAGTCGAAGACGATCCGGATGCCCAAGTTCTCCGGCCGAGTCTACTTCTCCTATGGGCAGAAGCTCGTCTTCAAGCTCACCACCGGCGGCTTGGTGCAGCCCGCGGTGCAAAATCCGAGCGACCCGAACGCGAACATCCTCTTCAACTGGACCGAGTACACGCTCAACGACGCCGGCCTGTGGATCAACAGCACCCAGGTCGACATGTTCTCCGCCCCTTACGCGGTCGGGGTGAAGCGTCCGAACGGGACCACCCTGACGACAGGCCACCTCAAGCCCGGTGGCTACAAGGCGTTCTTCGACTCCCTGCGCAGTCAGCCCGGTGGCTGGGGCGGGCTCATCAGGACCCGCTCCGACGGGACGCCCCTGCGGGCGCTCGCCCCTGGCCATGGCATCGAGGCCGGGGCGCTGTCGGCCGCGGTCATGAACGACTACGTCAACCGGGTGTGGAGCAAGTACTCCTCGCAGACTCTGACCGTCCAGCCGTTCGCGGACCAGCCGAACACCAAGTACTTCGGACGGGTCCAGGGCAACACCATGAACTTCACCAACAGCACGGGAGCAGTCGTCACCAGCTTCCAGAAGCCCGACTCGGACAGCATCTTCGGCTGCTACAAGCTCCTCGACGCGCCCAACGACCTCGTCCGGGGGCCCATCTCCCGCACCCTGTGCGCCGGATACAACCGGTCGACGCTGCTGAGCAACCCCAACCAGCCCGACGCGAACGACACAAACTTCTACAAGGACGCGGTCACCAATCACTACTCCGCCAAAATCCACGCCCAGATGGCCGACGGCAAGGCATACGGCTTCGCCTTCGACGACGTGGGCGCGCACGAATCGCTCGTGCACGACGGCGACCCGCAGCAGGCATACATCACGCTGGACCCGTTCAACTAGGACTTTTCCGGCCGTTCATGTGACTGCTCCGTGCCCGAGTCGTTCCTGTGGGCGTGGGGCGGGGCGATCTGAGTGATGCGAAGTGGAACGGCTGCGGCAGTTCCTGTCGGTGGGCAACGGGCGTTGTGGCCGGTGGCGGGATCACCGGCAGGTGATCGACGGGAATTCTGCGCCGGGTGCGAACGGGGTGCGATGGCGTGAACTGCCTTAACGGTTCGGGCCGTGGCCTGTGGTCGGCCGACGGAACCTGGGAACGTCTGCTCCAGCAGGTGCAGGCCGCGGCCGGCGCCCGCACCGACCCGTCTCCGGCCCCGGGATCAGAGGGGGCCGCAGGGATGGAACGCCAGGACGAGACGTCGTCGCAGACTCTTGTCGCCCGACTGGTGGAGGTGGTGCTGGAGGTGAGGGCCTGGGGCGCTCGCGAGGCGGGTGCACGCGCAAGTTCCACCTGAGCGCGGACTGCCGCTGCCGCCCGCTGTCCCTGATCATCACGCCAGGTCAGCGGGCGGACTGCACCCAGTTCGACCAGCCACCAGTTTCGGGGCAGATGCTTCAGCGCAGCGGATGCGGTGGGACGGAGCAGGGAGAGGCTCTGTGTCTCGTGCGTGGTGCTGTGGGGGTGCTCGACGGCCGGCAGGACCCTGCCGACGTCGACCAGGTCGGCGAGGACCCGGTAGTGCAGCTGCCAGTTCAGCGGCCACGGGTAGTCCCAGTCCTCATCGACCGCGGCCAGCCGCTGCGCGCGCTGCGCAGCTCGTTCCGCGTCCTTCCCCCAGGCTCGAATTCTGTGCCGGGGCTCAGCTGACGAGACCGGCCAGGTGATCATCATCTCGGCGATCTCTGTGTCGATGGCCTTGGCGTCCCGCATGCGCTGCCGGCGGCAGTGACCTGGATCGGGAGGTCGGTGAGGGGCCGGCGGTCGGGGTTGCGATAATTGCGTAATGACAACCCTTGAACCCTGAGGCCACAGATCCGGGCCGCTGCCGGTGATCACCCCTTGCGGAGGGTTCGACCTGGAATCCCTGCCGCCTCTGAAGGCGCAGATCGACACCGCTGTCGCCGCGCACGGCGGGGTGGTGGTGGACGCTGCCGGCATCACGTTTGCCGACTCCACCTTTCTTGGGCTGCTGCTGGCCACCCACCAGGAAGCCGATCTTCGCATCGCCGCGCCCTCCGCGACTCTGGCACGGCTGTTGAGTGTGGTTGGCGCCGACGCGGTTCTGCGTATCCACCCGAGCGTCCAGGACGCCCTGGCCGCAGCCTGCCCCCGCAGCGAGGGACGCGACGGTGTGCACGTGCCCGCCGGATGGCCTGAGAGTA
This sequence comes from Streptomyces sp. SAS_281, assembly GCF_052542855.1. Taxonomy (NCBI): domain Bacteria; kingdom Bacillati; phylum Actinomycetota; class Actinomycetes; order Kitasatosporales; family Streptomycetaceae; genus Streptomyces; species Streptomyces sp. SAS_281. The sequence goes on along the minus strand of NZ_JBMNDO010000039.1, from coordinate 3,703 downwards.
TGTGTGCCGGGTACATGTGGGTGTGTACTGCTTCGATATGAGCCGAACACGTCCGTTCGCAACGGGGGAGTCACGGAACACCGGGCGGCGTCTCGCCGGCCGAGGAGAGGAACGTGTGAGTGACACCGCCGTTATGCGGGACAGCGCCTCCTACGAGATGGTCTCGGGTGACATAGCCAGGGTCCGGGATTTCGTGCGGGGGTTCCTCATGAGCGCGCAGCACCTCCGCGGCTGGGTCGTGTCCGCACGGGCTATGGATGTGGCGCAACTGGTGGCCAGCGAGCTGGCCACGAACGTGTGCAAGTACGCACCGGGGCCGTGCCTGGTGGACCTGGAAGCCGATGGCACCACGCTAGGCATTGTCATGTGGGACTCCGGATCGGTTCTCCCGGTGGCCTCCGCCGCCGACCCCACCCGTGTCGGCCAGCACGGCCTGGAACTGGTTCTTCTGGTCTGCCAGAGTTTCGAAGTGCGTCAGGAAGTCGTGGGCAAAAGCCTACGCGCACTGATCGCCCTTACCGGCAGCCCGGACAGCGTTGCCTTCGGCCCGGCCACCGGGTGATACCAGCCCCCGGCCGCCCCGAGCCCGCGCCCCCCGGCCTTTCCCCGATCAGCCTCGGGCTGCGCTCTGGCGCGTGCTGAGATCGCCGACGGTAATCCCGGATACCTCGGGCACGAGGCCTGTGACCTGCGTCGGGCCCGAAAACTCGGCCCTGACCGGATCGGTTCGGTCCTCGGCCTGCCGGTCGCGACCGCCCACCGCGTCCTGACCCGTCACGGGCTGAACCGACTGTCGTGGATGGACCGGCCGACCGGCGCCGTGATCCGCGTGAGTGCCCGGGCGAACTCGTCCACGTCGACGTCAAGAAACTGGGCAGGATCCCTGACGGCGGCGGCCACCGGGCCCTGGGGTGCGTCGCCGTCTATGCCCAGGTCATCCAAGAACTCCGGACCGAGCTGGACAGGCGAACCGACAGCCCCACTCACCGCAACCCCGTCCCGAGCCCGTCGACCAAGGCCTGAAGGGCGAGTCGACATGGCTGTTGAGCGCGTCGTGTGAACGAGTCTTGTAGGCGCTCCGTCCTGCCAGCTCCACGCTCAGCTTCCGTCTCCTCCGCCGTCACGCAGGCAGTTTCAGCTCAGGAGAGGATTGCCCCTGAGGTTCGCTTCCCCGCATGGCCAGGGTCCCTCGGCCAGGGTCCCCAGCGGTGTACGGAAGACCAGAACCTCGTTGCCCAGGGAGACGACTACATTGCCTTCGCTCAGCAGTAGCGCACGACCGATAACCGCTCGGCTGTCATCCATGGCGAATAGCTCGTGTCCGGCGAGATCCGTGTCCACAGCGAGCAGCTTGCCGTCTCGCCAGAACACCGCGGTTCCCTCGCTGTCCATCGCGGGGTAGGACGTGTAGTAACCCGTCAGCGGCGGCCCGTCCACCAGGCTGTTGTCCGGTGCGAGCTGCCGGAAGCGTGATCGCGAAGGCAGGCTGTTTTCGAGCTCCGGGCCGCAGACACCGCCGTTCTTGTCGACGAGCATTGCCCCATGGCTGGCCCAGCGCGCGGTTTCGACACCGTCCCGGCCGAAACGGCCGGTCGAGAAGGCACCGTAACCCTGGGATCCGAGCAGGAACTGGCCAGGGCCAGCTATCGCCTTTCGGCCTGTGGGAGCGGGAGCGGTAACCGAGATGGTCGCGCCACTGTCCAGGTCGAGGAAGAACGTCCTTCCGATGCCACCCCGTGTGTCGGTGAAACTGGCTGCGATCCGGTCGGCCGAGACGAGCAGTGGCTCCCAGTGATCAATGCCGATCTCCTCCGGGACCCAAGGTCTGCACGGCTGGATCTCCCATCCGGTCCGGTCTCCCATCTCCACCACACCCGGGAATGAGATCGCACCGAGCGCAATCGGCGTGGACCAGAGGCACTCCCCCTCCCTCGTGTACCGGGCCACGCGAGGCTCCGGTACGGAGGTGAGTCGGCTTCGTTGCCTACGGACCACGCGGGAGCCGCCGCTGACCCAGGAAATGACGAACCCGTCGTCGAGGAGGACGACTGCCCCGATCTCCTCATCGGCGCGGCACTCCGGGCGGGCGGTGGGCCCAGTGGAACCGTCCGGCAGAATACTTTCCAGGAGCTGACCGTCGCGGTCTGGGCAGGCGAGCCACAGCGCGCCGTCCGTGGCCAGACGGGATTGCGGCTTGCCTGTCCCGGGGTAGGTCCGCTGCCACTCCACCTGGCCTGAAAAGTCGACCCTCGTGATGACGGTCACCAGCGGATCCGGGCCGTAGCCGGTCACGGTCAGTGGCCCAGAGGGGTCGGATGTGGCCACAGCCCGGACCTGGCCCGGCATGGTGAAACGCGATGAGAGGGGCATGCGTCCGCATCTTGCCGCATGTCTCTCCTTTCGGGGCTCAGCTGCTGAGGTCGACCACGCCCCACGCGGTGAACGGCTCGGCCTGGACGTAGATCCTGCTTCCTCGGCTGACGGCGCGGCGGCGGCCGGGCAGGTGGCCGTCGGGCAAGGTGAGCAGGCCGACGTCCGTTGGCTCGACGGAGGCTTCGGTGAGCTCTCCGCGGGTGAGCCGGTGCATCTCTTCGCCGTAGCCGCCGTAGAAGGCGACCCGCTCGCCGTGGATGGCCACTGCCTTGGCGCCCCGTACCTGGTTCGGCCACACCCGCACGGGCCGGTCGGGGCGTATCTCGACGAGCGGGAAGTCGGTGTACGTACACGCCCAGGCGGTGGTGCCCGACACGTTCAGGGAGTAGCAGTCGAAGAGGCCAGGGATGCTTGCGTCGTCGGACGTCCAGTAGATGTGGCCTGTGGGGCTCCAGCGGCGGATTCCAACCGGGTTTTCGTCGAAGTGCCCGACCCAGATGTGGCCGGCCTCGTCCACGAGCATGTGCTCGATGGCGTCCCCGACGGAGAAGGAGGAGGCCTCGCGGCCGAGCGCGTCGAAGACCTGGACCTGGTCCGCGTCCTCGTACCAGCGGGCGCGGGATGCTGCGACGACGAACCCGCCGTCAGGCAGGCGGTCCAGGTGCGGCCAGCGGGCCCGCACGGCGCTCAGCTCGGTGAGTTCGACGTCGCCGCCCGGGTGGACGGAGACGACCAGCGCCTCGTAGGGCAGGGCATCGCCGCCGGGCTGCGGAGCGTGGTCGACAAGCAGCCAGTGGGCGGTGCCGAAGACGTCGACGGTGCTGGTCAGGACGTGACGGGTGTGGTGCGCTCGGGGAAGGTGGGCGTAGGGAACGAGGGCAGTCTTCTGCACGGGCGGGCTCTCCTGGGTGGGCGGTCACGGCGTTCGGGCGCTGCGGTGAGCGGCGGCGGTGCGCGAGCGGTGGAGAGCGAAGCGGGCTGCCTAGAAGGCATGGCCCTTTCTGGTGGTCATGAGGTGATCATCGTCGATGTGTGGCCCCGTGCCAAACCCTTTCGGTCCAGCGCTCACGCCGTCTGTGGCCCCGCCCGCTCAGCCTCGACGGCGGCCACCCCGCCCGCCAACTCGAATACCCGGCGCGACAGGTCCACTGTTCATCGGACAGACGCAGTGCATGGTCGCACGTCCCTAAGAGGTCCTCGCAAAGGCTCTTCATGTGCCGGTGTGTGATGAGGGGGTGGTGAGGCGAGGAAGGCTTCGTGGATGTCGTCTCCCCGCTCCCAGGGGGCCTGTCCAGGATCGCGTCGGCGGCGTCCGTATCACAGTACGGGC
>NZ_JBMNDO010000038.1:0-61518 GCF_052542855.1 Streptomyces sp. SAS_281 | reverse complement strand
GAGGGGCAGGTCCGGCGCGCTCTCGCGTACCGGGGGACCGGCGTCAGCCGACCACCGTCCAGTTGTCGTTCCCCGCGAGCAGCGCGGCCAGGTCGCCCTTGCCGTGCCGCTCCACGGCCGCGTCCAGCTGCTGGGCCATCGCCGTGTCGTACACCGGCCGCTCCACGCTGCGCAGCACCCCGATCGGGGTGTGGTGCAGCGTGTCCGCGTCGGCGAGCCGGGACAGCGCGAACGCCGTCGTCGGGCTCGGGGCGTGCGCGTCGTGGACGAGGATCCGCGACTTGTTCTCCTCGGTGACCGCGACGACCTGGAGGTCCCCGGTCAGCGGGTCCCGTACGACACCCTTCGAACCCTCCGCGCCGAAGACGATCGGCTGCCCGTGCTCCAGGCGGATCACCGCCTCCTGGGCCTGGTCCTTGTCCTTCAGGACCTCGAACGCGCCGTCGTTGAAGATGTTGCAGTTCTGGTAGATCTCCACCAGCGCCGTGCCCGGGTGGTCGGCGGCCGCGCGCAGCACGCTCGTGAGGTGCTTGCGGTCCGAGTCGACGGTCCGGGCCACGAACGACGCCTCCGCGCCGATCGCCAGCGACACCGGGTTGAACGGGGCGTCCAGCGAGCCCATCGGCGTCGACTTGGTGATCTTGCCCAGCTCGGAGGTGGGGGAGTACTGCCCCTTGGTCAGCCCGTAGATCCGGTTGTTGAAGAGCAGGATCTTGAGGTTCACGTTGCGGCGCAGCGCGTGGATGAGGTGGTTGCCGCCGATGGACAGCGCGTCGCCGTCACCGGTGACGACCCACACCGACAGGTCCCGCCGCGAGGTGGCCAGGCCGGTCGCGATCGACGGGGCGCGGCCGTGGATCGAGTGCATCCCGTACGTGTTCATGTAGTACGGGAAACGCGAGGAGCAGCCGATGCCGGAGATGAAGACGATGTTCTCCTTCGCCAGACCGAGGTCGGGCATGAAGCCCTGCACGGCGGCGAGGACCGCGTAGTCACCGCAGCCGGGGCACCAGCGCACCTCCTGGTCCGACTTGAAGTCCTTCATGGACTGCTTCGCCTCGGCCTTGGGCACCAGCTGGAGCAGTTCGTTCACCTCAGGCATCGATGGCCTCCTCAAGAGCTGCCGCGAGCTGCTCGGCCTTGAACGGCATGCCGTTGACCTGGTTGTAACTGTGCGCGTCCACCAGGTACTTGGCGCGGATGAGCGTGGCCAGCTGACCGAGGTTCATCTCGGGGACGACCACCTTGTCGTAACGCTTCAGGACCTCGCCCAGATTCCGCGGGAACGGGTTGATGTGGCGCAGATGGGCCTGTGCGATGGAGCGCCCCGAGGCGCGCAGCCGGCGCACGGCGGCGGTGATCGGGCCGTACGTCGAGCCCCAGCCCAGCACCAGCGTGCGCGCCTCCGCGGGGTCGTCCACCTCCACGTCCGGGACCTCGATGCCGTCCACCTTGGCCTGCCGGGTGCGGACCATGAAGTCGTGGTTGGCGGGGTCGTACGAGATGTTGCCGGTGCCGTCCTGCTTCTCGATGCCGCCGATGCGGTGTTCGAGGCCGGGCGTGCCCGGGACCGCCCACGGGCGGGCCAGCGTCTGCGGGTCGCGCTTGTACGGCCAGAACACCTCGGTGCCGTCGGCCAGTTCGTGGTTCGGGCCGCCGGCGAACTGGACGCGCAGGTCCGGGAGCCGGTCGAGCTCCGGGATGCGCCAGGGCTCGGAGCCGTTGGCCAGGTAGCCGTCGGAGAGCAGGAAGACCGGGGTGCGGTAGGTCAGGGCGATCCGGGCCGCGTCCAGCGCCGCGTCGAAGCAGTCGGCCGGGGTGCGCGGGGCCACGATCGGCACCGGCGCCTCGCCGTTGCGCCCGTACATCGCCTGGAGCAGGTCCGCCTGCTCGGTCTTGGTGGGCAGCCCGGTCGACGGGCCGCCGCGCTGGATGTCCACGATGAGCAGCGGCAGTTCGAGCGAGACCGCCAGCCCGATGGTCTCCGACTTCAGCGCCACACCGGGCCCGGACGTCGTCGTCACGGCGAGCGCACCGCCGAACGCGGCGCCCAGCGCGGCACCGATGCCCGCGATCTCGTCCTCGGCCTGGAAGGTGCGCACGCCGAAGTTCTTGTGCTTGCTCAGCTCGTGCAGGATGTCCGAGGCCGGCGTGATCGGGTACGAGCCGAGGTAGACCGGAAGATCGGCCTGGCGGCCCGCGGCGATCAGCCCGTAGGCCAGGGCGAGGTTCCCCGAGATGTTCCGGTAGGTGCCGGCGGGGAACGCCTGCGAGGCCGGCGCCACCTCGTAACTGACGGCGAAGTCCTCCGTCGTCTCGCCGAAGTTCCACCCGGCCCGGTAGGCGACCACGTTCGCCTCGGCGATCTGCGGCTTCTTGGCGAACTTCGCCCGCAGGAACGCCTCGGTGCCCTCGGTCGGCCGGTGGTACATCCAGGACAGCAGCCCGAGCGCGAACATGTTCTTCGAGCGCTCGGCCTCCTTGCGGGAGAGCCCGAACTCCTTCAGCGCCTCGATCGTCAGCGTGGTCAGCGGCACCGGATGGACGTTGTACGCCTCCAGCGAGCCGTCTTCCAGCGGGTTGGTCTCGTACCCGACCTTCGCCATCGGCCGCTTCGTGAACTCATCGGTGTTCACGATGATTTCGGCCCCGCGCGGCACGTCGGCGATGTTCGCCTTCAGCGCCGCCGGGTTCATCGCGACCAGCACGTTCGGCGCGTCACCCGGGGTCAGGATGTCGTGGTCGGCGAAGTGCAGCTGGAACGACGAGACCCCCGGCAGGGTGCCCGCGGGGGCGCGGATCTCGGCGGGGAAGTTCGGCAGCGTGGAGAGGTCGTTCCCGAAGGACGCCGTCTCCGAGGTGAACCGGTCACCCGTGAGCTGCATGCCGTCACCCGAGTCACCCGCGAAGCGGATGATCACCCGGTCCAGACGGCGGACTTCCTTCTCGCCGATTCCCGCGGCTGCGGACTGGGGGGCACGCTGTCCCCCTACGAGCGCCTCATCGGCCTCGTCGGCCTGTTCGGCTGGGCTACTGACCTGGCTGGTCACTTACTGGACCTCCCTCGGCACGGCGGCTCGGAACCGTCCGGCCCGCCGGAGGTCCCCCGCCCACCCTACGTCCGTAAGGGTCGCCTTCCTCCGGCAGATCACATGATGGACGGCAATTTGAGACGCGATTCGGCGCGTTGGCGTATTGGATGCTGAGACCTCCAACGGCGCTGCCCGGTCATGATCCACCAGCCGCGCGGCTCCCCGTCGGACCCGCGCCCGGGCCGGTCGTGCCGCGTCAGGAGTTCAGATACGTCAGCACCGCCAGCACCCGGCGGTGGTCGCCCTCGCTCGGAGCCAGGCCCAGTTTCTGGAAGATGTTGCTGACGTGCTTCTCGACCGCCCCGTCGCTCACCACCAGCTGCTTGGCCACCGCGGAGTTCGTACGCCCCTCCGCCATCAGGCCCAGCACCTCGCGCTCACGCGGCGTCAGCCCGGCCAGCACGTCCTGCTTCCGGCTGCGGCCCAGCAGCTGCGCCACCACCTCCGGGTCCAGCGCCGTACCGCCCTGCGCCACCCGGACCACCGCGTCCACGAACTCCCGGACCTCGGCGACCCGGTCCTTCAGCAGATACCCGACGCCCCGGCTGGACCCGGCCAGCAGCTCGGTGGCGTACTGCTCCTCCACGTACTGCGACAGGACCAGCACCCCGATCCCCGGGTAGTCCCGGCGCAGCCGCACCGCCGCCCGGACGCCCTCGTCGGTGTGGGTCGGGGGCATCCGCACGTCCGCGACCACCACGTCCGGCAGCTCGCCCTGCCCGGCGAGGTCCCCGATCGTCTTGATCAGCGCCTCCGCGTCCCCGACGCCCGCGACGACGTCATGCCCCAGATCGGTCAGCAACCGGGTCAGTCCCTCCCGGAGCAGTACCGAATCCTCGGCGATGACCACGCGCACCCTGTCCTCCACCACGACGCTGTTTCCCCCACTGCTCGCTCGCTGGCACGACCCGTACGCCGTACAGCATCCCAGTATCGGCAGTGACGTCGCGAGTGTGCGCGGGGTTGACCGCGGAGGTGCCGTGCCGTGGATCCGCGGTCAGCCGCGCCAGGGCAGCTCCGCCGTGACCTTCGTCGGGCCGCCCACCGGCGAGTCGACCACCAGGACCCCGTCGACGGCGTCCAGCCGCTCGGCCAGCCCGGCGAGCCCGCTGCCGGACGCCGGGTCGGCGCCGCCGCGCCCGTCGTCGGTCACCTGGAGCAGCAGGCGGTCCTCCGTGCGCCACACGTCGACCGAGGCGCGGGTGGCGCCGGCGTGCTTGCTGACGTTCTGGAGGAGTTCGGAGACGGTGAAGTACGCGATGCCCTCGATGGCCTGCGCGGGCCGGGACGGCAGGTCCACCTCCACGCCGACCGGCACGGTGCAGCGCGAGGCGACGGCGGAGAGGGCGGCGTCCAGGCCGCGGTCGGTGAGGACGGCGGGGTGGATGCCCCGGGCGAGGTCGCGGAGTTCCTGGAGGGCGACCTTGACCTCTCCGTGCGCCTCGTCCACCATGCGGGCCGCGGCCTCGGGGTCGTTCGTCAGCTTCTCCTTGGCGAGGCCGAGGTCCATGGCGAGGGCGACGAGCCTGGCCTGCGCCCCGTCGTGCAGGTCGCGCTCGATGCGGCGCAGGTCCGCGGCGGCCGTGTCCACGACGACACCGCGGTCGGACTCCAGCTCCGTGACGCGCTCCGCCAGCCGGGACGGGCTCAGCAGCCCCGCCACCATCAGCCGGTCCACGGTCGCCAGGCCCCGGATCACCCAGGGGGTCATGAGGACGACGCCCAGGCCCACACCGGCGGTCAGCGCGAGATCGAAGCCCGAGTCGAGGTAGACCTCGTGCTGGGCGTCCCCGTACAGCTGGATGCCCGAGACGCCGGCGTGCGAGGGCACGAACCAGTGCCACAGCGGGTAGGTGAGCGCCGCCCAGCCCCACACCTGGAGCGTCAGCGCCACGCAGAACGCGAAGACCGCCCACGGGAAGTGCAGCAGCGAGTACAGCAGGTGGCGCCAGGACACCCCGCTCTTCAGGACCGCGCCGACCCAGGACATCAGCCCGCCCTTCCGGCCGCGCGCCGGCGCCGGATCGGGCACGTCCAGCCGCAGCAGCGCCCGCGCCCGGGTCCGCTCCAGCGCCCCGAAGCCCCGGCACATGACCAGGCCCGCGGCCAGCACCGGAATGCCCAGGAAGGTGACGAGCAGGCCCGCGCCCAGCGAGACCATGGTGATCGAGAAGGAGAAGAGCACGACGCTGATCGGCAGGCTCAGCATCAGGTACCAGAACTCGCGCCAGGTCCTGCCCTCCAGGGGCGCCCGCAGCGCGGCCGGCAGGACGTGCCGCCGCGTGGGTCGGTCCCCGAGGCCGCTTCCCGACCGCTGAGGGTTTCGTGTGTCCGGTCCGTATGCCGTGGCCATGGGATTCCGTCCGTTTCTTCCGCGTCCGTGAAGGTGCTTGCGTGAATGTGCGTGCGTGGATCTGCGTGCGTGGATCTGCGTGCCTGCTGTACTTCAAGACTGCGGGCCCGGGCGCTTCCGCACCATGAGGACGGTCTCCGTCTCGGACCGGGGGTTTTCCCCACCCCCGTGACGCCCGTTACGCGCCGCGCGTCCCGGCCGCGCTCTTCTCGGCGCCCCGGTCGCGCCACGGCAGCTCCGCCGTGACGGTCGTCGGGCCGCCGGCGGGCGATTCGAGTACGAAGACCCCGTCCACGGCGTCCAGCCGCTCGGCCAGCCCCGCCATGCCCGTGCCGCCGTCCATGGAAGCCCCGCCCCGCCCGTCGTCGCCGACCTGGATGAGCAGCCGGTCGCCGGAGCGCCACACGTCGACGGACGCGGTCCGGGCCCCGCTGTGCTTGCTGACGTTCTGGAGGAGTTCGGAGACGGTGAAGTACGCGATGCCCTCGATGGCCTGCGCCGGGCGCCCCGGAAGCTCCACCCGTACGGTGACGGGCACGGTGCAGCGCGAGGCGATCGCGGAGAGGGCGGCGTCCAGGCCGCGGTCGGTGAGGACGGCGGGGTGGATGCCCCGGGCGAGGTCGCGGAGTTCCTGGAGGGCGACCTTGACCTCGCCGTGTGCCTCGTCCACCATGCGGGCCGCGGCCTCGGGGTCGTTCGTCAGCTTCTCCTTGGCGAGGCCGAGGTCCATGGCGAGGGCGACGAGCCTGGCCTGCGCCCCGTCGTGCAGGTCGCGCTCGATGCGGCGCAGGTCCGCGGCGGCCGTGTCGACCACCACGCCCCGGTCCGACTCCAGTTCCGCGATGCGGCGCTCCAGGTCGTCGGAGGGGGAGAGCAGCCCGCGCACCATGGCCCGGTCCGCGTTGCCCATCAGCCGCGCCGCGAAGGGGAGCGCCGGCCACACGACGAGGCAGACGAGGGTCACGACGAAGGTGAGGATGCCCCACGGGAGCCGGATGAACGAGTACAGCGCCGCCCGCCAGGCGACCGGGTCGCGCAGACCGGTCCACAGCCACGCGAAGAACCCGTCGTCCTCGCGGCCCCGGGCCAGTGGGCTCGGCTCCTCGACCCTGACTCCCAGGAGCTTCCGGGCCCGGGCGCGCTCGGCGCGTCCGATCAGCCGGGAACCCTGGAGCCCGGCGGCCAGCAGCGGCAGACCGATGACGGTGACCGCGAGGCCCACACCGATCGCGATCATCAACACCGTGTAGACAAATCCGACGATCGCCATCGGCAGGTTGGCGAGGAGGTGCGCGACCTCCTTCCACGTCCACCGGCCGAAGGCGAAGCGGACAGGAGGCGGCCCGTCGTGGGCGGGCACCTGGGGGCTCATGGTCATACGCCCAGCCTGCCGGGCGCGCGAGGCGGATGCCATGGGGCTCGTGGGTGAGGTGAAGTAGGGATATCCCTACCTGTGCGCCCCACCCGTGCCTCTCCCGTTCCCCGTCCGTTGCCCGACGCAACTGCTTACCCGTCCTTTACAGGGCCTAGACTCCCGTGCGTACAGATCGTGGGACGGGGCTAGGGAGCGAGGGGCGGACGTGACGGGTCTTCCCGGTGCGGCATCGACACCGGCGCGGACGGTGCTCGCGTCGTCGGACTACTTCCACGCGTACTCGGTGGTCGGACTGCTCGCCGTGGTCGGCGTCCTGTTCGTCGCCGTCGCGTTCGGCGCGGGCCGGCTGCTGCGGCCGGTGGTCCCGACGCCGGAGAAGCTGCTCACCTACGAGTGCGGCGTGGACCCGGTGGGGGAGGGCTGGGCGCACACCCAGGTCCGCTACTACGTGTACGCCTTCCTGTACGTGATCTTCGCCGTCGACTCGATCTTCCTCTTCCCCTGGGCGACGGTCTTCGCGGCGCCGGGCTACGGCGCGACCACGCTGGTCGAAATGTTCATCTTCCTCGGTTTCCTGGCCGTGGGACTGCTCTACGCATGGAAGAAGGGCGTCCTCGAATGGACGTGACGAGCCCGTCGTCGGCCGGGGCGGGGGACGAACCCGCCGCCGTACCCACGTTCCTCCCGGAACCGAAGCGCCTGGGCGTCCTGTCCAGGCTCGCACCGGAACCGATGAAGGTGGTCCTCAACTGGGGCCGCCGCTACAGCCTCTGGGTCTTCAACTTCGGACTCGCCTGCTGCGCCATCGAATTCATCGCCGCCTCCATGGCGCGTCACGACTTCATCCGGCTCGGCGTGATCCCCTTCGCGCCGGGCCCGCGCCAGGCCGACCTCATGATCGTCTCCGGCACGGTGACGGACAAGATGGCCCCGGCGGTCAAGCGCCTGTACGAGCAGATGCCCGAGCCCAAGTACGTCATCTCCTTCGGCGCCTGCTCCAACTGCGGCGGCCCGTACTGGGACTCGTACTCCGTGACCAAGGGCGTCGACCAGATCATTCCCGTCGACGTCTACGTCCCCGGCTGCCCGCCCCGGCCCGAGGCGCTGCTCCAGGGCATCCTGAAGCTCCAGGAGAAGATCGCGCGCGAGTCGCTGGGGGAGCGTTACGCCGAGGCGGCGGGCGGCCGCCCGCCGACGGAGGCGCTGCGCAGCGGACTGGTGAAGGGGGACGGGAAGTGACCCTCTTCGACCGCCTCCCGGACGCGGTGACCGAGGTCTTCGGCGAGGACGCGAGGGCGGAACAGGCGTACGACCTGCTGACGGTCGACGTCCTGCCCACCGCGTGGACCGCCGCCCTCGAAACGGCCCGCGACACCTTGGGCTGCACGTATTTCGACTGGCTGAGCGCGGTGGACGAACCGGGCACCGGCTTCCGGGTGTGCGCGCACGTGGCGGCGCTGCCGTCCGCCGGGTGCGGTGTACGGCGGTTGCTGCTCAGGACCACGGTGCCGCACGAGGCCCCGTCCCTGCCGACGGCGATCGGCGTGTACGCGGGGGCCGCCTGGCACGAACGCGAGACGCACGAGATGTTCGGCGTCGCCTTCGAGGACCACCCCCACCTGGTCCCCCTCCTCCTCCCCGAGAACTTCGAGGGCCACCCCCTCCGCAAGGACTTCGTCCTGGCCGCCCGCGTCGCGAAGGCATGGCCGGGCGCGAAGGAACCGGGCGAGTCGGACCACGGCGGCCCGAAGCGCCGCACGATGCTCCCGCCGGGCGTCCCGGACCCGAACGAGTGGGGCCCGTTGAAGGGCCAGCTCCCGCCGGCCCCGTCCCGCCCGGCACGGCGTGCCCGTACGGCGGGCGACGCGACCCCGGGGGCCCCGGCGGAACCCCGCCCGCGCCGCAGCCGCAGCGCCTCCCAGGGCTCGGCGAGCCAGCAGGCGCCGGGCGCGCCGGAGACGCCGGACGCCCCGTGGCACAACGCGCCGGAGGCCCGGCCCCCGGCCCGGCCCGACCACCCCACCCCCGACAACGGAGGCGATCCCGAGTGACCGACGCCCTGGACGTCGCCCTCCGCATCGTCATCGTCTTCGCCGTCTTCATGGTCCTCCCCCTCGTCGTCGGCCAGACCGAACACAAGGTCATGGCCCACATGCAGGGCCGCCTCGGCCCCATGTACGCGGGCGGCTTCCACGGCTGGGCCCAGCTCGTCGCCGACGGCGTCAAGTTCGCCCAGAAGGAGGACATCGTCCCCGCCGGCGCCGACCGCAAGGTCTTCCGCCTGGCGCCGGCCGTGGCCCTCCTCCCGTACCTGCTCGTCCTGGTCGCGATCCCGATCGGCCCCGGAGAGGGCGCGGTCGGCCAGGCCGTCGACGCGGGCATCTTCTTCGTGCTCGCCGTCATGGGCGTGGGCGTACTCGGCTCGTTGATGGCCGGATGGGCGTCGGCCAACAAGTTCTCCCTGCTCGGCGGCCTCCGCACCGCCGCGCAACTCCTCGCGTACGAGCTGCCGATGCTGCTCGCCGCCGCCTCGGTGGCGATGGCGGCGGGCACGGTCTCGCTGCCCGGCATCCTCGACGCGTTCGAGTGGTGGTGGCTGCCCTGGCAGATCATCGGCGCCCTGGTCTTCTTCGTGGCCGGACTCGCCGAACTCCAGCGCCCGCCGTTCGACATGCCGGTCGCCGACTCGGAGATCATCTTCGGCGCGTACACCGAGTACACCGGCCTCCGCTTCGCGCTGTTCCTGCTCGCCGAGTACGCCGGCATCGTCGTGCTGTGCGGGCTGACCACAGTCCTGTTCCTCGGCGGCTGGCACGGCCCGCTGGGCGCCGACGGACTCGGCTGGGTCTGGACCCTGCTGAAGACCGGCATCCTCGCGTTCGTCGTGATCTGGCTGCGCGTGAGCTACCCGCGGCTGCGCGAGGACCAGCTGCAGAAGCTCGCCTGGACGACCCTCATCCCGCTCGCTCTCGCGCAGATCGCGCTCACCGGCATCGTGAAGGTGGCGATCAACTAGTGCCCCCGATCCCCGGCTCAGGTCTGGCCAAGGGCCTCGCCGTCACCCTGCGGACGATGACGAAGAAGACCGTCACCGCCCAGTACCCGGACGTGCAGCCCGAACTGCCGCCCCGCTCGCGCGGCGTGATCGCGCTGTTCGAGGAGAACTGCACGGTCTGCATGCTGTGCGCCCGCGAGTGCCCCGACTGGTGCATCTACATCGACTCCCACAAGGAGACGGTGCCGGCCGCGGCCCCGGGCGGCCGCGAACGCAGCCGCAACGTGCTCGACCGCTTCGCGATCGACTTCTCGCTCTGCATGTACTGCGGCATCTGCATCGAGGTCTGCCCGTTCGACGCGCTGTTCTGGTCGCCGGAGTTCGAGTACGCGGAGACGGACATCCTGGACCTCACCCATGAGCGCGACAAGCTGCGCGACTGGATGTGGACGGTCCCGGAGCCGCCCGCGCTCGACCCGCGCGCCGAGGAACCGAAGGAGCTCGCCGCGGCCCGCAAGACGGCCGACAAGCTCCGCGCCCAGCAGGCGCAGGACGACGCGGCGCAGGACGACGCGGCGCGGGACGACGCGGCGCGGGGCAACGCGGCGCGGGACGACGCGGCGCGGGACGACGCGGCGCGGAACGACGCGGCGCAGGGCAACACGGCGCAGGGCAACACGGCGCGGGAGGGCAACGAGTGATCACCGACCTCGCGGCCGCCTCGGCGGCCCCCGGCTTCCTCTCCCCGACCGGCGTGGAGATCGCCTTCGTCCTCGTCGGCATCGCCACCCTCGGCGCCGCCCTGGTGACCGTCACGACCAGGCAGCTGGTGCACGCCGCCCTCTGGCTGATCGTGGCGCTCGGCGGCCTCGCCGTCGAGTACCTCCTGCTCACGGCGGAGTTCATCGCCTGGGTGCAGGTACTGATCTACGTGGGTTCCGTCGTCGTCCTCCTCCTGTTCGGCCTGATGCTCACCAGGGCCCCCATCGGCCGCTCCCCGGACGCCGACTCGGAGAACCGCTGGGCCGCCCTCGCGGTGGCCGCCGCCTCCGCCGCCGCCCTGGTCTGGGTCGTCGTGGACGCCTTCCGTACGACGTGGATCGAGCTGGACGGGCCCGCCCAGGGCTCCACGAAGGTCACCGGCTCCTTCCTCTTCCGCAACTGGGTGCTCCCCTTCGAAGCGCTCTCCGTCCTGCTGCTCGCCGCCCTGGTCGGCGCGATCGTCCTCTCCCGCAAGGGCGGCACGGCAGCGGACCGGGCCGGCACCACCCCGCCCCGAGAGGACGCGCGCTGATGCACCTCGCCTATCCCGCGGTGCTCGCCGCCCTCCTCTTCTGTACCGGGCTGTACGGAGTCCTCGCCCGCCGCAACGCGATCCTCGTCCTGATGTCCGTCGAGCTGATGCTCAACGCCGTCAACCTCAACCTCGTCGCGTTCGACGTCTGGCTCCGCGACCGCCTCCACTCCGGCCAGGCCCTCACCCTGTTCACCATCGCCATCGCGGCGGCGGAGATCGGCATCGGCCTGGCGATCGTCCTCGCCGTGTACCGCAACCGGGGCAGCTCCGAGGTCGACCGCCTCCGCGACACCGCCGAGACCGACGAGGCCGAGACCGTCCCGGCCGGCGACGACGAGGACGACGCCCCCGCCCTCACCGACCCCGAAGACCAGGCCACTGCTGCGGCAGGGAAGGCAAAGAAGGCAGAGGCCACCCCGTGACCACCACGACCCTCGCCGTCCTCGTCCCCCTCCTCCCGTTCCTGGGCGCCGCCGCCGGTCTGCTCCTCGGCCGCACCGCGCCCGCCTACGTGCGCCCGCTCGCCGTACTGCCCTCCCTCGTCTCGCTCGTCCTCGCCGCCACCGTCGCCGCCCGCCAGGGCGGCGGCCGGGCCATCGACGCGGCGACCCAGCTCACCCCCACCGGCTCCGTCCCCATCGACCTCGCGCTGCACCTCGACGGCTTCGCCGTCCTCGTCGCCGTGCTGGTCGCCCTCGTCGCGAGCTGCGTGCAGATCTACTCGACCGCGTACCTCCGCGACGACCCCCGCTACCCCTCGTACGCGGCGCTGGTCTCCCTCTTCACCTCCGCGATGCTGCTCGTCGTCTACTCCGGGGACCTGATGGTGCTGCTGGTCGGCTGGGAGGTCATGGGCATCTGCTCGTACTTCCTGGTCGGCCACTACTGGGAGACGCCCGAGGCGCGCGCCGCGTCCCTGAAGGCGTTCCTGGTCACCAAGCTGGGCGACGTCCCCTTCCTCATCGGCCTGTTCGCGCTCGCCGCCGACACCGGCTCCTTCCGCATCACCCGCATCCTGGGCGCCGTCGCCCACGGCGGCCTCGATCACCCGACGCTCATCGCGCTCCTCCTCCTGGCCGGAGTGGCGGGCAAGTCCGCGCAGTTCCCCCTGCACACCTGGCTGCCCGACGCCATGGCCGGCCCCACCCCCGTCTCGGCGCTGATCCACGCGGCGACGATGGTCGCCGCCGGGATCTACTTCGTCGCCCGCCTCCTCCCCGTCTTCGCCGCGTCCGGCGCGGCCCTGGTGGTCCTCGCGGTGATGGCGGCCGTCACGATGATCGGGTCCGGGCTCGCCGCGCTCGCCCAGGACGACATCAAGCGCGTCCTCGCCTACTCGACCATCGGGCAGCTCGGCTACATGTCGGGCGCCCTGGCCGTCGGCGACCGGGGGGCCGCCGTCTTCCACCTCGTCTCGCACGGTGCCTTCAAAGCGGTCCTCTTCCTCGCGGCCGGCGTCGTCATCCACGCCGCCGGCACCAATTCACTGGCCGCCATGTCCCGGATGAGCGGCCTCGCCCGCCGCATCCCGGACGCCTACTGGACGATGACCGTCGCGCTGCTCGCGCTCGCCGCGATCCCCCCGTTCGCCGGCTTCTTCTCCAAGGAAGCCGTCCTCGTCGCCGCCGAGCACACCGCGCTCGGCGACCGGCACGTCGCCCCGGCCGCCGCGGGCTGGACGGTCCTCGTCGCCGGGCTGCTGGCCGCCGTGCTCACCGCCGCCTACGCCACCCGGCTCTGGCTCCTCGCCTTCCGGGGCCGGGGCGCCGAGGCCCCCGACCACGGCAGGCAGCCCGCCGCCATGACGGCCGTCCTCTGGGTGCTGGCCGTCCCGACCATCGCCCTCGGGCTGAGCGCCGGCGTCATCGGCGACTGGTTCGACGGCCACCGCCTCGTCCCCTCGCTGACCACCGCCGTCCTGTCCACCGGCGTCGGCCTCGTCGGCGGACTGGTCACCTACGGGGCCTGGCGCCACACCACCGCGCTCGCCGCCCGTGTCCCCATGGGCTCGGTCGTCGCGCACCCGGACGCGGAACCGGCCCTCGTGGAGATCGAGGCCATCGAGGCCCGCACCGCCGCCTACGGCCCGGCCGGGGACGCCCCGGACCCCGCCGACCCCGGACGCCTGCTGCTCGGCCCGCTCCACCGCCACGCGGCCACCGGCTTCCACCTCGACGCCCTGTACGCGGCGCTGTTCGTCCGCCCCGTCCAGGCCGCGGCCCGCCTCGTCCGCTTCCTGGACCGCGAGGTCGTCGAGACCTACGTACGCGGCTCCGCCACCGGCGCACGCTGGCTCGGCACGGCCGTCCGCCGCGCCCAGACCGGCAACGTGCAGACCTACCTCAGCGCACTGCTGGCCGGTTCCCTGGTCCTGGCGGTCGCCGCCGTCGTCTTCGCCAACGTCAACGCGGGGTCCTGAGCCGTGATCGATATCAGCGCATCCGTGATGCAGTTCCTTCTGGCGTTCGTCGTCGTCGGCCCGCTCATCGGCGCCGTCGCCGCCCTGCTCCCGGCCCCGCCCGGACTGAAGGGCCGCAGCCCCGACCAGGCCGTGCTCCGCCACGGCGTGACCGTCACCGGGGTCATCCTCCTGGCGACCCTGGTGCTGGCCGCCGGCTTCGACCACGACCACCCGTCGAAGATGCAGGCCACCACCGACATCAGCTGGATCCCGGCGCTGGACGTGCGCATCCACCTCGGCATCGACGGCATCTCGCTCCCCCTGCTCGTACTGACCGCGCTGCTGACCTTCCTCTGCGCGCTCTACAGCTACTTCAAGCTGCCCGAAGGCCCCTCCCCGAAGGCGTTCGTCGCGCTCGTCCTCCTCCTGGAGTCCGGCACCCTCGCCACCTTCGCCGTCCTCGACCTGATCCTGTTCTTCCTGGCGTTCGAGATGGTGCTCATCCCGATGTACTTCCTGATCGCCCGATGGGGCGGTGCGGGGAGGCAGGCGGCGGCCTGGAAATTCATCCTCTACACACTGCTCGGCTCGGTCGTCATGCTGCTGGGCCTGCTCCTCATCGGACTGAAGAGCGGCACCTTCGACATGGTGGCACTCGCCACTGACAACGGCCGCGGGCTCACCTCGTCCGTGCAGGTCACCGCCGTTCTGGCGATCGGGGTCGGGCTCGCCGTGAAGACCCCGATGTGGCCGCTGCACAGCTGGCTGCCCGACGCCCACACCGCCGCCCCGACCGTCGGCTCCGTGCTCCTCGCGGGCGTCCTGCTGAAGATGGGCACGTACGGGTTCGTCCGCATCCTGCTCCCGGTCGCCCCGGACGGGATGCACACCTTCGCCCCGTACCTCGCGGCCTTCGCCGTCGCCGGGATCGTCTACGGGTCGCTCGCCTGCCTGGCCCTCGCCCGGCCCGGCGCCAAGGGCGACCTGAAGCGGCTCATCGCGTACTCCTCCGTCGGCCACATGGGCTTCGTGCTCCTCGGCATCGCGAGCATGACCCCCACCGGCGTCAACGGCGCGCTCTTCGCCAACATCGCCCACGGGCTCATCACCGGCCTGCTGTTCTTCCTGGTCGGCGCCGTCAAGGACCGGTACGGCACCGCCGACCTGGACACCCTCGCCGGGGCCACCGGCGCCGCCCTCTACGGCCGCGCGCCCCGCCTCGGCGGCCTCCTCGCGTTCGCCGCGGTCGCCTCCCTCGGGCTGCCGGGGCTCGCCGGTTTCTGGGGCGAGATGCTCGCCCTGTTCGGCGCGTTCGACCCGGCCGAGGGGCTGAGCCGGCCCGCCTTCCTGACGTTCATGTCGATCGCCGCGTTCGGCACCCTGCTCACCGCCGCGTACCTCCTGATCGTGGTCCGCCGCGTCTGCATGGGCGCGAACCGCGACGAACCGCGGGCGATCGCCGACGTCCAGAGCTACGAATTCGCCGCCTGGACCCCCCTCGCGGCCCTCACCGTCCTCGCCGGCCTGTGGCCCGCCGTCCTCCTCGGCCTCACCGACCCGGCCGTGCAGAAGCTCCTCGCAGGAGGCAAGTCGTGACCACAGCGGCCGAGAGCGCCACCAGCCTCGTCCAGTCCGTCGACTGGCTCGCCATCGCGCCCCCGCTCACCGCCGCGGCCGTCGCCCTCGTCGTCCTGGTCGCCGACCTCTTCGTCACCGAGGCCCGCAAACCGCTCCTCGGCCACGGGGCCGTCGCCGGCCTCGTCGCCGCGCTCGCCCTGATCATCCCGCTCCACGACGGCGACCGCTCCACCTTCTGCCTCACCACGGGCAGCCACGCGTGCAGCTACACCGCCGACCACTTCACGCTGGTCATCCAGGCCCTCGTGCTCGGCGGCGCGCTGCTCACCGCGCTGCTCTCCCTCGGCGACACCCGCAAGCTGCCGGCCGGCGAGTTCTGGTTCCTGCTGCTGTCGTCCGCCGCCGGGGCCGCGCTCCTGCCCGCGTCCCGGGACCTCGCCACGCTGGTCGTCGCCCTCGAAGTCGCCTCGCTGCCCGCGTTCGCGCTCGTCGGCATCAAGCGCGGCGACCGGCGCTCCTCCGAGGCCGCGCTGAAGTTCTTCCTGTCGTCCGTGACCGCCACCGCCGTGATGCTCCTCGGCGTCAGCTTCGTGTACGCGGCCACCGGCACGCTCCACCTCACCGACCTGGCCGGCCGCCTCGGCCACGTCGACCCGGGGCTCTCCACTCTCGCCGGGGCGGGCGTCGCGCTGACCCTCGTCGGCTTCGCCTTCAAGACGGCCGCCGCGCCCTTCCACTTCTGGGTGCCCGACACCTACGTCGGCGCGCCCCTGCCCATCGCCGCCTACCTCTCGGTCGTCGGCAAGGCGGTCGGCTTCACCGGCCTCATCCTCGTCACCGTGATCGCCTTCCCGGCGTACGCGGACGTGTGGGGCCCCGCCCTCGCGGTCCTCGCCGCGCTCACGATGACCGTCGGCAACGTCGCCGCGCTGCGCCAGAACGCTTCCCGCGCGCGCAGCGCCGTACGCCTGCTCGCCTGGTCCTCCGTCGCCCAGGCCGGGTACCTGCTCGTTCCGATCGCCGCCGCCGCGTACGCCGGGGAGCGCAGGATCGGTTCCACCGTCGCGTACGCCCTGATGTACGCCGTCGTGAACTTCGGCGCGTTCGCGGTGGCCGCCCTGGTCGCCCGTACCCGCCCCGGCAACCGTCTCGACGACTACCGCGGCCTGTACGCCACCCGGCCCCTGGCCGCCCTCGCGCTGGCGTTCTTCCTGCTCTGCCTGGCCGGGCTGCCCCCGGGCATCATCGGGCTCTTCGCCAAGGTCACGGTGTTCTCCGCCGCCGTCGACGCGGGCCTGGGCTGGCTCGCCGTCGTGATGGCCGTCAACGTCGTCGTCGCCCTGTACTACTACCTCCGGTGGACCGCCGCCCTGTTCCGCGCTCCCGCGGACGGGGAAGAGGCCGCGCCCGCCGTACGGCACCGCGTCCCGGCGCCCCTGACCGCCGCGATCGTCCTCACCGCGGCCGCCGGAGTCGCCCTGTCGGGCGCCCCGCAGACCGTTCTGAGATTCGCCGCCGTCAATCTCTTCTGACGTCGTTCACCTGTTCTACAGGTGACAAGATCGGTTTGCCCCCGGGCACCCGCACAGGGCAGGGTCGGTGCCTTCGGGACGCGTACGACGTTCACATCACCACAAGGAGTCAGAGCAGTGCTGAGCGGGTTCAAGGACTTCATCCTGCGCGGGAACGTCATCTCCATGGCGGTCGGACTCGCCGTCGGAGCCGCCTTCACCGCGGTCGTCACCGGATTCAGCAACGGCTTCATCGTGCCGCTGATCGGCATCATCACGCGGGGCACGGGCGACTTCAGCCACGCCCACTTCACGGTCGACGGCGTGAAGTTCCCCTACGGCCTCTTCATCGCCGCCGCGATCGCCTTCATCATCACCGCCGCGGTCCTCTACTTCGGTGTCGTCATGCCGATGGCCAAGGTCCAGGACCGCTTCACCGCCAAGAAGGGCGACGAGCCCGTCGACATCAAGGCCGCCCTGCGCGACTGCCCCCGCTGCTACACCCCGATCCCGGCCATCGCCTCCCGCTGCGCCCACTGCACCAGCGAGGTCGAGCCCGACCCCGAGGCCCTGGAACTCGCGAAGCTCCCCGCCCCGCGCTGAGCGAGGCACCGCACACCTCCACCCGGACGGCCCAGAGCCGGACCCCGCGCGTACAGCGGGGCCCGCCTGGGCCGTCGGGCCGTCCGCACCAGGGAACTCGCTCCCGCCGCCTGGCGTTGACCAGTACAGGAGGCTCCACTGAGCGGTGGGGCCCCACTCGCCAAGGGCTCCCCTGCCGCACGATCTGGAGGGCGTACCGTGCACCGCCGGCACAACGGGCTGAAAACCGCCGTACTCCTCGGGGGCCTGTCCGCACTCATCATCGTCATCGGCAGCTTCTTCGGTCGTACGGGCCTGATCGTCGCCCTCCTGGTGGCGATCGGCACCAACGCGTACGCGTACTGGAACAGCGACAAGCTGGCGCTGCGGGCCATGCGCGCCCGCCCCGTGAGCGAATTCGAGGCGCCCCAGCTCTACCGCATGGTCCGTGAGCTCTCCACATCGGCGCGCCAGCCCATGCCCCGGCTCTACATCTCCCCGACCCAGGCCCCCAACGCCTTCGCGACCGGCCGCAACCCGCGCAACGCGGCGGTCTGCTGCACCGAGGGCATCCTGAGCCTCCTGGACGAGCGCGAACTGCGCGGCGTCCTCGGGCACGAACTGAGCCACGTCTACAACCGGGACATCCTCATCTCGTCCGTCGCCGGAGCGCTGGCCTCCGTCGTGATGTTCCTGGTCAACTTCGCCTGGCTGATACCGGTCGGCCGCTCCAACGATGACGAGGGCCCGGGCCTCCTGGGCATGCTGCTGATCATGATCCTGGGTCCGCTCGCCGCGTCCGTCATCCAGCTGGCCGTCAGCCGTTCCCGGGAGTACGAGGCGGACGCCTCGGGCGCCCGGCTCACCGGCGACCCGCTGGCCCTCGCCGGCGCCCTGCGGAAGCTGGAGGCCGGGACGCAGCAGCTCCCGCTGCCCCCGGAGCCCCGGATCGAGACCGCGAGCCACATGATGATCGCCAACCCCTTCCGCGCGGGGCGGGGGATGTCCAGGATGTTCTCGACCCACCCGCCGATGGCGGAGCGCATCGCCCGACTCGAGCAGATGGCAGGTCCTCGCCCGTGAAAACAATTCTGAACGTCATTTGGCTGGTCCTCTGCGGATTCTGGATGTTCCTCGGCTACCTGCTCGCGGGACTCCTGCTCTGCATCACGATCATCGGCATCCCCTTCGGGCTGGCCGCCTTCCGGATCGGCGTCTACGCCCTGTGGCCCTTCGGGCACCGGGTCGTCGACCGCCGGGACGCGGGCAGCCCGTCCTGCGTGGGCAACGTGCTCTGGCTGATCCTCGCCGGCTGGTGGCTGGCGCTCGGTCACATCACCACGGGCATCGCCCTGTGCATCACGATCATCGGGATCCCGCTGGGCATCGCCAACTTCAAGCTCATCCCGGTGTCCCTGATGCCCTTCGGCAAGGAGATCGTGCGCACCGACGAGCAGTTCGCGGGCTGGTAGGCCCCGGCCCCACAGCCCGCCGCAGGCAACCACCCGCCCGTCCCCGGCGTCTTGGCTTCCAGGACAGAGGGACGGGTAGGTTCGCACGCATGACCATTATCGGCTGGATCATTCTCGGGCTCGTCGCGGGCGTCATCGCCAAGATCCTGCTGCCGGGGCGCGATCCCGGCGGCCTGGTGGGCACGACGCTCATAGGGATCGTCGGCGCGTTCCTCGGTGGCTGGATATCGTCGCGGTTCCTGGACCGCGAGATCACCAAGGACTTCTTCGACCCGGCGACCTGGGTCGCGGCCATCGGCGGCTCCCTGGTCCTGCTGATCGCCTACCGGCTGCTCTTCGGCAACTCCCGCGAACGCCGCTGAGGTCAGCCGCCCAACCCTGTTTCACGCAACGTCACATTGAGCCGGCCACCGCTCATTCCCGTGCCCGGAGGAGCGGTGCCGGGCCGGACCACCGGCACCCCGTGGAACGCCCGGCGCGCCGGGCCGCCGAACACGAACAGGTCGCCGGACGCCA
This sequence comes from Streptomyces sp. SAS_281, assembly GCF_052542855.1. Taxonomy (NCBI): domain Bacteria; kingdom Bacillati; phylum Actinomycetota; class Actinomycetes; order Kitasatosporales; family Streptomycetaceae; genus Streptomyces; species Streptomyces sp. SAS_281. Next base: position 42,346 of record NZ_JBMNDO010000038.1, on the reverse strand, counting down.
GCTCCACATCGGTCCACGGCCTGCCCCGGCCCTCCGTGTTGCCGAACCGGAAGACACACGTGTCCCCGATGCTGAGCGACACCACGGGCGCCCCGGACCGCTCCTCGGCATCCCGGTGCATGCCCATCCGGGCCGTACCGTCGTAGAAGTTGACCAGCGCGGCATCCGGCGCGTACGCCTCCGAGCCGCCTCCCGGCCCGTAAGCCTCCGCCACCGCCGCCCGCCCCAACTCCGCCAGCCAGGAGGGGAACGGAGCCACCGGAGCGCCGTTCACGTCGTCCGCCGTACGCGAGTAGCGGTACGGCTGCCAGTGCCACCCGAGGCACACCGTCCGCACCGACATCACCCCGCCCCCCGGCAACGCCGTGTGCCGCAACGGCACGGGCCCCCGCGCCCATTCCCGGCACGCCACCACCAACTCCCGCTGCCGCTCGGGCGACAGCCAGTCGGGCACGTGCACGGCCCCCGGCGCGACGACGGCACGCGACCTGGGGAAGAGTCCGTCCATCAGCGGTGGCCCGTCAACGCCCCGCCAGGGCCCCTTCGAGCCCCAGCAGCCGTTCCTTGCGCTCCAGCCCGCCCGCGTACCCGCGCAGCGCGCCGTCCGCACCGATCACCCGGTGGCACGGCCGCACGACCAGCAGCGGATTGCGCCCGATCGCCGTACCCACCGCCCGCACCCCGGCGCCGCTCGCGCCGACGCGCGCGGCGATCTGCCCGTACGAGACCGTCTCGCCGTACGGAACGGCGTCCAGCGCCGCCCAGACCCGCCGCTGGAACCCGGTGCCCCGCCCCTCCGCGTACACCAGGTCGAAGCGCGTCCTGCGCCCCTCGAAGTACTCGCGCAGCTGGGCGGCGGCCCCCGCGAACGCCTCGGGCGCGTACACCCAGCCGTCCTGGACGACGGTGCCGCCCTTCTGGCCCGGTACGGAGAGCGAGACGAGCGCGGTACCCGCCGCTCCGGGGGCCTCTTCCCCGACCAGCAGCAGTTCGCCCAGCGGGCTGTCGACCGTCGTGTACATGGTCATGACCGGTCCCTCTCCTCATCCGTACGCCGGCCGGAACGCCGGCCGTCACGGACCAGTCTGCTGCGCCCGAACCGCCGGGACCGGCGGTATTCGGACATGCAGTCCGGGCGCGGAACGAGAAGTTCCGCTCCCGGACCACGATGCTCTAGCGGTAGTTCGCGAACTGCACGTCGAAGTCGAAGTCCTGGGCCTTCAGCAGCGCCTGCACGGCCTGAAGGTCGTCCCGGCTCTTCGAGGTGACCCGCAGCTCCTCGCCCTGGACCTGGGCCTTGACGCCCTTGGGACCCTCGTCGCGGATGATCTTCGCGACCTTCTTGGCGTTCTCCTGGGAGATGCCCTCCTGGATCGAGGCGAACAGCTTGTACTCCTTGCCGGACAGCTGCGGCTCACCGGCGTCCAGCGACTTCAGCGAGATCCCGCGCTTGATCAGCTTGGACTGGAAGATGTCGAGGATGGCCTTGACCCGCTCCTCGCCGTTCGCCTGCATCAGGATCTTCTCGCCGGACCACGCGATCGACGCGTCCGTGCCCTTGAAGTCGTAACGGGTGGAGATCTCCTTGGCGGCCTGGTTGAGGGCGTTGTCGACCTCCTGCCGCTCGACCTTCGAGACGATGTCGAAACTGGAGTCGGCCATGACGTGTGGCTCCTTGGATCGGGGGTGCTGGAAAGTGCGTACCTGGCGCGGCGGCCGCGTAAAGCCTAGCCACCCGAGACCGCACGGGCCTCCGAACAATCCGGTGGCGTAGCACCCTCGGTCATCAGGTATTGTTTACGTCGTTGCCAGAGAGCACCGCGGGAAACCCGGCACTCGAAGGCGGCATCCCTTGGCGGTGTGCCCGAGTGGCCAAAGGGAGCAGACTGTAAATCTGCCGGCTCAGCCTACCCAGGTTCGAACCCTGGCGCCGCCACGAGCAAGGCCCCCGTTCTTCGAACGGGGGCCTTCTTCGTGCGTGTCGGTCAGTTGCCCGCGATGTCCTTCACCGCGACCGCCAACGGCACGTTGCCCGAGATCAGCTCCAGGGTCAGGCCCGCCGTGGCCGGGGTGTCCAGGAGTTCGACCAGGGCCGCCGCCACGTCGTCGCGGGGGACCGGGCCGCGGCCCGTGGACGCGGCGAGGAGGACCTGGCCGGTGCCGGCGTCGTTGGTGAGCATCCCGGGGCGCAGGATCGTCCAGTCCAGGGCGGAGCGGGAGCGTACGTCCGCGTCCGCCGCGCCCTTGGCCCGCAGGTACACGTCGAACACCTCGTCCCCGGCGTGGTCCGGGTCGGCGCCCATGGACGAGACCACGACGTAACGCCGCACCCCCGCCCGCTCCGCCGCGTCCGCGAAGAGCACGGCCGCGCCCCGGTCCACGGTGTCCTTGCGGGCCGTGCCGCTGGCCGGGCCCGCGCCGGCCGCGAAGACCGCCGCGTCGGCGCCGCGCAGCACCTCGGCGACCTCGTCGACCGTGGCCGATTCCAGGTCCAGCACCACGGGCTCGGCGCCCGCCGCTCTGAGGTCGTCGCTCTGTCCGGGGTTGCGGATGATGCCGGCCGCCTCGTCCCCGCGCGCGGCGAGCAAGCGCTCCAGCCGCAGCGCGATCTGACCATGTCCACCTGCGATGACAATGCGCATACGACCGACGGTACGCCGGAGCGCGCCGCGGCGCTCACGGCCCGCCGGTGGATTCCGGCCGTCCCTGGCGGGGAAGACCGGGCCCGCCGCCGGCCTCCGGGTCGCCGTACTCGCGCACCGCGCTGGTCCGGGCCACCACCCGCCCCCGGTGCACCACGACCCGGCTGTACGCCAGCGACAGCGCCCCGGCCAGCCCTTCCCCGCGTACGGCGAGCAGCTCGGCCGGGAAGCCCGCCTCGACGCGGAGCCCGGGGAGCCCCATGACGTGCCGGGCCTCGGCGGACACCGCCGCGTAGGCGTGCTCGGGGCTCAGGCCCCCCTGCGAGGACAGCAGGAACGCCGCCTCCAGCGGGTCGCCGCGCCCCACCGGATTCGCCGGGTCGCGCAAGGCCCCGCCGCCCGCGGCGACCCGCACCCCGGCCTCGCGCAGCAGCCGTACGGGGGCGGCGCCCCGGTGTTCCGTACCGCAGCAGCCGCCCTGGGGGAGGCAGGTGACGCTCACCCCGGCGTTCGCCAGCTGCCCGGCCGCCCGGGCGGCGACGTCGGCGGGGAGGAGGGCGAGACCGGCGCAGGGGCCGATGGTGACCGCCTGGCGCATTCCGCCCGCCAGCGCGGCGAACCGGGCCAGCCGGGCGGGGTTGCCGCCGTCCGTGTGCAGGTCCACGGGGCAGCCGTGCTCGGCGGCGACCTCCAGGACGGCCTCGACGTATCCGGACGGGTCCGGGTCGAGGTCGGGGCGGCCGCCGACCGCCGCGGCGCCCATCTTCACCGCGTCGCGGAGCATCGCCAGGTTGCCCGCCCCGGCGACGCCGGTGAGCAGCCGGGGGACGGCGACCGGGGCCAGGTCGGCCAGGCCGCGCAGCGAGCGCCGGGCCTGGAGGACGGCTTCGAGCGCCGCGAGGCCCCGCGGGCCGCCGATCCGCACGTGCGAGCGCAGGGCCGTCGCGCCGTGGCCGAGCTGGATCAGCGCGGCCTCCGTGGCGCGCCGCCGGATGTCCTCGGGCCGTTCGGACGCGGGCCCGGCGCCGTCCGCGGTGAGGGCGGTGTCGCTGTGGGCGTGCGGCTCGGCGGGCGCGGGGAGCAGGAGGTGGCCGCGCAGGTCGAGGCGGGCGCCGGGGGCGGTGAGGCTGCCCGCGGTACCGACGGCCTCGATGCGGCCGCCGCAGACCCGGACGTCCACGACGCGGCCGTCGCTGAGGCGGGCGCCGCAGAGCGTCAGGGCGGAGGACTCCGGGCCGCCGGTGGTGTGGGCCGCGTGGTCGTCGGGCATCGCGCTCCTGGGAGGGGGTCAAGATCACGCAGAGTGAGTAAAGCCTAGGAGTGGGCGCGGCCCGGCCGGAGGAGGAGCGCAATAGTCGTACCGGTGCCGCCTTGCTGATCAGCGGTGTGAGGACGCCCGGAGCGGGGTACGGGCCCGGGTTGGCCGGGCGCCGGGAAACGGATTTGGGCGATCGGCGACCGAGCGTGTAATGTCTTCATCGCTCGCCCCAATAGCTCAGTCGGTAGAGCGTCTCCATGGTAAGGAGAAGGTCTGCGGTTCGATTCCGCATTGGGGCTCTGGTGATCGGAAACCCCGCTTCGGCGGGGGGACCAGTCATCAAAGCGGTGTAGCTCAGTCGGTAGAGCAAGCGGCTCATAATCGCTGTGTCACCGGTTCAAGTCCGGTCACCGCTACTAAAAGTAGCCGATTGTGGGGTCGGTCCTTCGATCGGCTACTCTTTTTTGCGTTCATCCGTCCATCGTCCGTCCAAGGAGCACTCACGTGGCTGCCACCGACGTCCGCCCGAAGATCACGCTGGCCTGCGTGGAGTGCAAGGAGCGGAACTACATCACCAAGAAGAACCGGCGTAACAACCCGGACCGTCTTGAGATGAAGAAGCACTGCCCGCGCTGCAACTCGCACACCGCGCACCGCGAAACGCGCTGAATCAGGCTCGTACACGAGGCCGTCCCCTTCGGGGGGCGGCCTCGTGTCGTTGTGCGGCGGGTGTGGCGTTCAATGGTGCCGGACGCCGCCACAGGCCGGCCCAGACGTTCTTTCATCAGGAGGTTGCGAGTTCATGGCGCTCGACCAGTCCTTCGTGGGACGGACCTATCCGCCCACCGCGCCGTACGAGGTCGGACGGGAGAAGATCCGCGAGTTCGCCGAGGCCGTGGGCGACGCCCACCCCGCGTACACCGATCCCGAGGCCGCCGCGGCGCTCGGCCACGCCGATGTGATCGCGCCGCCGACCTTCGTGTTCTCGATCACCTTCAAGGCCGCCGGCCAGGTCATCGAGGACCCCCAGCTCGGTCTGGACTACAGCCGGGTCGTGCACGGCGACCAGAAGTTCGTCTACGTGCGCCCCGTGCGTGCGGGGGACCGGCTGTCGGTCGTCTCGACCATCGAGGCTGTGAAGTCGATGGCGGGCAACGACATCCTGGACGTCCGCGGTGACGTGCACGACGAGTCCGGTGAGCTGGTCGTGACCGCCTGGACGAAGCTGGTGGCGCGCGCCGCCGAGGAGGCGTGATGACGGCGACGGTGAGTTACGAGTCGGTCGAGGTCGGTACGGAGCTGCCGGCGCGGTCGTTCCCCGTCACCCGGGCGACGCTCGTGCAGTACGCGGGCGCCTCGGGCGACTTCAACCCGATCCACTGGAACGAGCGCTTCGCGCGCGAGGTCGGGCTGCCCGATGTGATCGCGCACGGCATGTTCACCATGGCCGAGGCGATCCGCGTGGTCACGGACTGGGCGGGCGACCCGGGCGCGGTGGTCGAGTACGGGGTGCGCTTCACCAAGCCCGTCGTGGTCCCGGACGACGACAAGGGTGCGCAGATCGAGGTCAGCGGCAAGGTGGGCGCGCTGCTGGACGACCGGCGGGTGCGGGTCGACCTGACGGTCATGAGCGACGGCAAGAAGGTCCTGGGCATGTCCCGGGCCGTGGTGCAGCTCGCCTAGGGGCGACGCGACGTGATGCAAGGGGCACGGTCCCACGGGGCCGTGCCCCTTACGCGTACCCCGCCGGCAACTCCGTCCGGTGCCCCGCTTGACGAAGTTAGTGATTGAGTACTAACTTACTGGCATGGCAAGGATGAGTGCAGATGAGCGACGCGAGAGCGTCATCCGTGCGGCGATCACCGAGTTCGCCCGCGGCGGGTACAGCGCCACCTCCACGGAGGCGATCGCCAAGCGGGTCGGCGTCTCGCAGCCCTACCTCTTCCGCCTCTTCCCCAACAAGCAGGCGATGTTCCTCGCGGCCTCCGATCGCTGCTTCGCGGAGACCCGGCAGGTCTTCGCGGAGGCGGCCGAAGGGCTGGAGGGCGAGGAGGCGCTGCACGCCATGGCCAGGGCCTATCAGGTGCTGGTCGCCGACGACCCCGACAAGCTGCTCATGCAGATGCAGACGTACGCCGCCGTCGCCGCCGCGGAAGCCGCCGGTGACCACGAGTTCGGCGAATCGGTGCGGGCCGGCTGGCTGGAGCTCTTCGACTCCGTCCACCTCGCGCTCGGTGCCGAGGTGAACGACACCACCACGTTCCTCGCGTACGGCATGCTCGCCAACACGCTGACCTCGCTCGGCTTTCCGGCCGGACACCGGATCTGGTCCGGTTTCTACGCCTCCGCCCAGCCGGTCTCCTGAACGTGTCCGACCCCGGGTTCCGCCCGGTTTTCTGCCCGGAAAAGTTAGTAATCAATAACTAACCCTCAGGGGGAGCAGTGAACCAGCAATCGAAAGGCCGCGCGGGAGCGGCCTGGGCCCTCGTCATCACCAGCGTCGCCGGCTTCATGGCGGCACTCGACAACCTCGTCGTCACCACCGCCCTGCCGTCCATCCGCGAAAGCCTCGGCGGAGAGATGGAGGAGCTGGAGTGGACGGTCAACGCCTACACGCTCACCTTCGCCGTCCTGCTGATGTTCGGCGCCGCCCTCGGTGACCGCTTCGGCCGCCGCCGGCTCTTCCTCGCCGGCCTCACCGTCTTCACCGGCGCGTCCGCCGCGGCCGCCCTCTCGCCGGGCATCAGCGAACTCATCGCCTTCCGCGCCGTCCAGGGCGTCGGCGCCGCGATCATGATGCCGCTCACGCTGACCCTGCTCACGGCCGCCGTGGAACCCGCCCGCCGGGGCATGGCGCTCGGCATCTTCAGCGCCGTGACCGGCCTCGCCGTGGCCAGCGGGCCCCTGATCGGCGGCAGCCTCACCGAGCACATCTCCTGGCAGTGGATCTTCTGGCTCAACGTCCCGATCGGTCTGCTCCTGCTGCCGCTCGCCCGCTTCCGGCTCGCGGAGTCGTACGCCCCCGGCGCCCGGCTCGACGTCCCCGGCACCCTCCTCGTCAGCGGCGGCCTCTTCGGCATCGTCTACGGACTCGTCAACGCCAACGCCGACGGCTGGACCAGCCCGACCGTCCTGACCTCCCTCATCGCCGGCACCGTGCTCATCGGCGCCTTCGTCCGCCACGGCCTCCGGGGCCGCCGGCCCATGCTCCCCATGCGCCTCTTCCGGGACCGCGGCTTCTTCGGGATCAACATCGCCAGCCTGCTGATGTACCTCGGGATGTTCGGCGCGATCTTCCTGCTGAGCCAGTACTTCCAGGGCGTCCTGGGCTACTCGCCCGCCGAGGCCGGGCTGCGGATGCTGCCCTGGACCGGCATGCCGATGCTCGTCGCCCCCATCGCCGGGATTCTCTCCGACCGGTTCGGCGGCCGTCCGGTGGTCGTGACCGGACTCGCCCTCCAGGCGCTCGGCCTCGCCCTCTTCGCCCTGGTCATCGCCCCGGACGCCTCCTACGTCTCGCAGCTGCCCGGCCTGATCGTCGGCGGCGTCGGGATGGCCCTGTACTTCGCGCCGGCCGCCAGCCTGGTGATGTCCAGCGTCCGCCCCGGTGACCAGGGCATCGCGTCCGGCGCCAACAACGCCCTCCGCGAGGTCGGCGGCGCCCTCGGGATCGCCGTGCTCACCACCGTCTTCGCCTCGCAGGGCGGCCTCGAATCCGCGCAGTCCTTCACCGACGGGACCGTCCCCGCCGTCTGGATCGGCTCCGGGGTCGTCGCCCTGGCCGCGCTCGTCGCCCTGGTGATCCCCGGCCGCCGTGCCACCGGTACGCGGGAGCCGGCCGCCGGGACGGCCGAGGCCCACGCCGACACCCCCGTCGAGGAACCGGTCTCCGTACCCGCCTGACGCACCCCGCACACGCCACGCGGTCCGTGGGCCCCCCCCAGACGGCGGGGCCACGGACCGTACCCTTGTCCCCGTGCAGGAACTCCACGACGCCCCCCTCGCCCCCCTGACCACCTTCCGGCTCGGCGGCCCCGCCACCCGGCTCCTCACGGCCACCACGGACACCGAGGTGATCGACGCCGTGCGCGAGGCCGACGACAGCGGCACCCCACTCCTGATCATCGGCGGCGGCAGCAACCTGGTCATCGGAGACAAGGGCTTCGAGGGCATCGCGCTGCGCATCGCCACCAAGGGCTTCGTCCTCGACGGGGGCTCCCTGGAGCTGGCCGCCGGCGAGGTCTGGACCGACGCCGTCACCCGCACCGTGGAGGCCGGACTCGCGGGCCTCGAATGCCTGGCCGGCATCCCCGGTTCGGCCGGTGCGACGCCGATCCAGAACGTCGGGGCGTACGGACAGGAGGTGTCCTCCACCATCACGGAGGTCGTCGCCTACGACCGGCGCACCCGGGAAACCGTCGTCCTGCCCAACTCCGAGTGCGCGTTCTCCTACCGGCACAGCCGTTTCAAGACCGAGCCCGACCGGTACGTGGTGCTGCGCGTCCGCTTCGGCCTGGAGGAGGCCGGCGGGCTCTCGGCGCCCCTGAAGTACCCGGAGACCGCGCGGACCATGGGCGTCCAGGAGGGGGACCGCGTTCCCGCCGCCGAGGCCCGCGAAACCGTGCTCCGGCTGCGCGCCGGCAAGGGCATGGTGCTGGACCCCGAGGACCACGACACCTGGTCGGCCGGGTCCTTCTTCACCAACCCGATCCTGGAACAGGCCGAGTTCGACGCCTTCCTGGCCCGGGTCGCCGACCGGCTCGGCCCCGGCGTGACGCCCCCCGCCTTCCCCGGCGGTGAGGGGCGCACCAAGACCTCCGCCGCCTGGCTCATCGACCGGGCCGGCTTCACCAAGGGCTACGGCACCGGGCCCGCCCGCATCTCCACCAAGCACACGCTCGCCCTCACCAACCGGGGCGCGGCGACCACCGAGGACCTGCTGGCCCTGGCGCGTGAGGTCGTGGCCGGGGTGCACGCGGCCTTCGGCGTCACCCTGGTCAACGAACCGGTGACGGTGGGCGTCAGCCTGTAGCGCGTCCCGGGTCGCCGGGCCCTCAGTACGCCACGCCCACGCCCTGCTTCACCGACGCCGGGTCGCCGGTGAGCGCCAGCATCGCGTGGGCCACGTCGGCCCGGGAGATGGACCGGCCGCTGCGCGGGTTGCCGCCGACCACCGTCCGGTAGGTGCCCGTCAGGGGCCCGTTCGTCAGCTTGGGTGGCCGCACGGACGTCCAGTCCGTGGCCGAGGCCGCCAGTGCCGCCTCCATCGCGGTGAGATCCGCGTACACCTCCTTGAGGACCGCGCCGATCAGCGAGAGCATCATCCGGTCGAGCAGCGGCTCGCCGGCGGGTGCGGGGGCGACCGGGGCGGCACTGACCACCAGCAGCCGCCGGGTGCCCTCCGCCTCCATGGCCGTCAGCACGGCGCGGGTCAGCCGCTCGGCGACGCCGTCGGCCTTGCGGCCCCTGGACCCGAGGCCGGAGAGGACCGCGTCCCGGCCCGCCACCGCCTCCCGCAGCGCCTCCGGGTCGTCCACCCGGTCGGCGCTGTGCACCGTGACGTCCGAGAGCGGGACCGCGAGCCGGGCGGGGTCGCGCACCACCGCCGTCACCTCGTGCCCCGCCGCCACCGCCTGGCGGACGATCTCCTGCCCGATTCCGCCGGTCGCACCGAAAACCGTGAGCTTCATGGCACACCCCTTCGAGGTGGGTAAGTGTTCACTCACCTCTAGAGTGGGTGGGTAATCACTCACCCGTCAAGCCTTATCGGAGTGCTCATGGAGCAGAAGCCGGCCCGCGTCCGCCTCATCGACGCCGCCTATCAGCTCATGCTCACCAAGGGCCTGGCCCGGACCACCACCAAGGAGATCGCCAAGGCCGCCGGCTGCTCGGAGGCCGCGCTCTACAAGCACTTCCTCAGCAAGGAGGAGCTGTTCGTGGTGGTCCTCCAGGAACGGCTGCCCAAGGTCGACCTGCGCGACCTCATCGCCGACCCGGGAGCGGGGGAGCGGTCGGTCGAGGAGAACCTCACCGGCATCGCCCGCCAGGCCGCCCTGTTCTACGAGCAGAGCTTCCCGATCGCCGCCTCCCTGTACGCCGAACCGAGGCTCAAGGAGCGCCACGACGCGGCCATGCGCGAGCTGGGCACCGGCCCCCACCTGCCCCTACGCGGCGTCGACACCTATCTGCGGGCCGAACAGGCCGCCGGCCGCGTCCGGCCCGACGCCGACACCTACGCGGCCGCCTCACTGCTCCTCGGCGCCTGCGCCCAGCGCGCGTTCGCCTACGACGCCACGGACACCGGCGAACCGCCCCAGCCGCTGGACGACTTCGCGGCGTCCCTGGCCCGCACCCTGCTCAACGGCCTCGCCGGCTGAGGCTCAGCCCACCGGCCCCGCCAGCCACGCGTCGACCCCCGCCAGCAACTCCGTCCGCACCGGCTCCGGCGCCGTGGAACCGCGCACCGACTGGCGGGCCAGCTCGGCCAGCTCCTCGTCGGTGAACGCGTGGTGGCGGCGCACCAGGTCGTACTGCGCGGCCAGCCGGGAGCCGAACAGCAGCGGGTCGTCCGCGCCGAGGGCCATCGGCACCCCGGCGTCGAACAGCGTGCGCAGGGGGACATCGGCGGGCTTCTCGTAGACGCCGAGCGCCACATTGGACGCGGGGCACACCTCGCAGGTCACCCCCGCCTCCGCGAGCCGGCGCAGCAGCCGGGGGTCCTCGGCGGCGCGCACACCGTGCCCCACGCGGCCCGCGTCGAGGTCGTCCAGGCAGTCCCGCACGCTGGACGGGCCCGACAGCTCACCGCCGTGCGGGGCGGCCAGCAGACCGCCCTCCCGGGCGATGGCGAACGCCCGGTCGAAGTCACGGGCCATGCCGCGCCGTTCGTCGTTGGAGAGGCCGAAGCCGACGACGCCCCGGTCCGCGTACCGCACGGCGAGGCGCGCGAGGGTCCGGGCGTCCAGCGGGTGCTTCATCCGGTTCGCCGCGATGACCACCCGGATCGGCAGCCCGGTCTCGCGCGAGGCGGCGTCCACCGCGTCCAGGATGATCTCGATCGCCGGGATCATCCCGCCGAGCAGGGGCGCGTACGAGGTGGGGTCGACCTGGATCTCCAGCCAGCCCGAGCCGTCCGCCACGTCCTCCTGGGCGGCCTCGCGCACCAGGCGCTGGATGTCCTCGGGGGCCCGCAGGCAGGACCGGGCGATGTCGTACAGCCGCTGGAAGCGGAACCAGCCCCGTTCGTCCGTGGCGCGAAGTTCGGGCGGCTCGCCGCCGGTCAGGGCCTCGGGCAGCCGCACCCCGTACTTGTCGGCGAGCTCCAGCAGCGTCGTGGGCCGCATCGACCCGGTGAAGTGCAGGTGCAGGTGGGCCTTGGGCAGCAGCCGTACATCACGTTCCATTGCAAGATCCTGCCGCACGGAGGGGGCGGCGCGGTAGCCGCTTTCCCCATCGGGTGCCCCCTCGAACGCGAAAGCGACCCCCGGTCCGGGAACCGGGGGTCGCTTTCCGCGAAAAGAGGGCGGTGGTTACGCCTTCGCCTCGCCCAGCAGCTTCTGGAGCCGCGAGACGCCCTCGACCAGGTCGTCGTCGCCCAGCGCGTACGAGAGGCGCAGGTAGCCCGGTGTGCCGAACGCCTCGCCCGGGACGACCGCCACCTCGGCCTCGTCCAGGATCAGCGCGGCCAGCTCCACCGAGGTCTGCGGACGCTTGCCGCGGATCTCCCTGCCGAGCAGCTCCTTGACCGACGGGTACGCGTAGAAGGCGCCCTCGGGCTCCGGGCAGAACACGCCGTCGATGTCGTTGAGCATCCGCACGATGGTCTTCCGGCGCCGGTCGAAGGCGGTGCGCATCTCGGCGACCGCGTCCAGGTCCCCGGAGACGGCGGCCAGCGCGGCGGCCTGCGAGACGTTGGCGACGTTGGACGTGGCGTGCGACTGGAGGTTGGTCGCGGCCTTCACGACGTCCTTGGGGCCGACGATCCACCCGACGCGCCAGCCGGTCATCGCGTACGTCTTGGCGACGCCGTTGACCACGATGCACTTGTCGCGCAGCTCCGGCACGACGGCCGGCATCGAGGTGAACTTCGCGTCCCCGTAGACCAGGTGCTCGTAGATCTCGTCGGTCAGCACCCACAGGCCGTGCTCGACGGCCCAGCGGCCGATCGCCTCGGTGTCCGCCTCGCTGTACACCGCGCCGGTCGGGTTGGACGGGGAGACGAACAGGACGACCTTCGTACGCTCGGTACGGGCCGCCTCCAGCTGCTCCACGGAGACCCGGTAACCGGTGGTCTCGTCGGCCACGACCTCCACCGGGACACCGCCGGCCAGCCGGATCGACTCGGGGTAGGTGGTCCAGTACGGGGCCGGGACGATGACCTCGTCGCCCGGGTCGAGGATCGCGGCGAACGCCTCGTAGATCGCCTGCTTGCCGCCGTTGGTCACCAGGATCTGGGAGGCGTCGACCTCGTAACCGGAGTCGCGCAGCGTCTTCTCCGCGATGGCGGCCTTGAGCTCGGGGAGCCCGCCCGCCGGGGTGTAGCGGTGGTACTTCGGGGTGCGGCACGCCTCGACGGCGGCGTCGACGATGTAGCCGGGCGTCGGGAAGTCGGGCTCGCCGGCACCGAAGCCGATCACCGGACGGCCGGCGGCCTTGAGGGCCTTGGCCTTGGCGTCGACGGCGAGGGTGGCGGACTCGGAGATGGCACCGATGCGGGCGGAGACCCGGCTCTCGGACGGAGAAGTAGCAGCGCTCATGACCCCCATGCTCGCAGACCGTTTTCCGCGTCGGCACGGGGGTTTCAGGGACCGGACAGCACTCGGACAGCATGCGGACACGAAGCGACCAGGAGCGATCAGCAGCTTTCTGTTCGACGCCGGGCCGCTGAGCACGTACACTCTCCTGTCGTTGGCCTTCACCAGCCGCACCGTTCCTGCACTCGGGTCATCCGGGAACATGCGGTAGGTTGGTGGAATCCACAAAGGGTCGTAGCTCAATTGGTAGAGCACTGGTCTCCAAAACCAGCGGTTGGGGGTTCAAGTCCCTCCGGCCCTGCTACACACTCCTTCGCCAGGATGTGTGCGCATGTACGTACTTCAATGCACCGCCGTGCGGCTCCACCGGGCGCGGCACGGCCACGACCCGGAATCAGGTGAGAAGCGTGACGGACGCCGTGGGCTCCATCGACAAGCCTGATGCCGAGGACGAGGCCCCCGAGTCGAAGAAGACCCGGAAGGGCGGCAAGCGCGGGAAGAAGGGCCCTCTGGGCCGTCTCGCGCTTTTCTACCGCCAGATCGTCGCGGAGCTTCGCAAGGTCGTCTGGCCGACGCGCAACCAGCTGACGACGTACACCAGTGTGGTGATTGCGTTCGTCGTCGTCATGATCGGCCTCGTAACCGTGATTGACTTCGGTTTCGCGCGGGTCGTCAAGTACGTCTTCGGCTGATCCACGCGAAGGGCGCCTGATGGGCGCCCCTTTCGCATGTTCCACCCATATGTATCCAGGAAGAAGCCACCGTGTCTGACCCGAACCTGAACGACGCCGTCGAGCCGACGGCGGGCGCCTTCGAGTCCGCCGAGGACGAGCTCGACATCGTCGAGGCGGCGGACGCCGAGGAGTCGGACCAGGCCGAAGCCGCCGACGCCGACGAGGCCCCCGAGGCCGGCGACGAGGCGTCCGAGGACACCGCCGAGGAGACCGCGGACGCGGCCGACGAGGAGGAGGCCGAGCCGGCCGAGCCCGTCGACCCCGTCACGGCCCTGCGTGAGGAGCTCCGCGGGCTGCCGGGCGAGTGGTACGTCATCCACACGTACGCCGGTTACGAGAAGCGTGTGAAGGCCAACCTGGAGCAGCGCGCCGTCTCGCTGAACGTGGAGGAGTTCATCTATCAGGCCGAGGTGCCTGAGGAGGAAATCGTCCAGATCAAGAACGGCGAGCGCAAGAACGTCCGCCAGAACAAGCTCCCGGGCTACGTCCTGGTGCGCATGGACCTGACGAACGAGTCCTGGGGCGTCGTCCGCAACACCCCCGGTGTCACCGGCTTCGTGGGCAACGCCTACGACCCGTACCCGCTGACGCTGGACGAGATCGTCAAGATGCTCGCCCCGGAGGCCGAGGAGAAGGCCGCTCGCGAGGCCGCCGAGGCCGAGGGCAAGCCGGCTCCGGCCCGCAAGGTCGAGGTCCAGGTGCTCGACTTCGAGGTGGGCGACTCGGTCACCGTCACCGACGGCCCGTTCGCGACGCTGCAGGCGACGATCAACGAGATCAACGCCGACTCGAAGAAGGTCAAGGGCCTGGTCGAGATCTTCGGTCGCGAGACCCCGGTCGAGCTGAGCTTCGACCAGATCCAGAAGAACTGAGCTTTCCGCCCGCTTCTGGACACATGCCTACCGAGCAGGTCAGACAGGCTCTCGCAGCCGGTCTGACCTGCTTGGTTTTTGGTCGCGCAGCTATACCCGTTATCGTTGTGCGGTATGCCTGCATCCGGATGATCGGATGACGGCGAAAACTCTCACTAGGACCCGGAGAGAGCACATGCCTCCCAAGAAGAAGAAGATCACGGGGCTTATCAAGCTCCAGATCAACGCCGGTGCGGCCAACCCGGCCCCGCCGGTCGGCCCCGCGCTGGGTCAGCACGGCGTCAACATCATGGAGTTCTGCAAGGCCTACAACGCCGCGACCGAGTCGCAGCGTGGCATGGTCGTGCCGGTGGAGATCACGGTCTACGAGGACCGCTCCTTCACCTTCATCACCAAGACTCCGCCGGCCGCCAAGCTGATCCTCAAGGCCGCGGGTGTGGAGAAGGGCTCCGGCGAGCCGCACAAGACCAAGGTCGCCAAGCTGACGGCCGCCCAGGTCCGCGAGATCGCCACGACGAAGCTCCCCGACCTGAACGCCAACGACCTCGACGCCGCGTCGAAGATCATCGCTGGCACCGCCCGTTCCATGGGCATCACGGTCGAAGGCTGATTCAGCCCCACGCCCTCAGTGGTAGGACCGGCGCTGGTCCGCACCACGACTCCACACTCTGAAAACCATCAGGAGTAGAAGTGAAGCGCAGCAAGAACCTCCGCGCTGCGGACGCCAAGATCGACCGGGAGCGCCTGTACGCCCCGCTCGAGGCCGTCCGTCTCGCCAAGGAGACCGCCACCACGAAGTTCGACGGCACCGTCGAGGTCGCCTTCCGCCTGGGTGTTGACCCTCGCAAGGCCGACCAGATGGTCCGCGGCACCGTGAACCTCCCGCACGGCACCGGCAAGACCGCCCGGGTCCTGGTCTTCGCGACCGGTGACCGTGCTGCGGCCGCGGAAGCCGCCGGCGCCGACATCGTCGGCTCCGACGAGCTCATCGACGAGGTGGCGAAGGGCCGTCTGGACTTCGACGCCGTCGTCGCGACCCCGGACCTCATGGGCAAGGTCGGCCGCCTCGGCCGCGTGCTCGGTCCGCGTGGTCTGATGCCGAACCCGAAGACCGGTACGGTCACCCCCGATGTCGTGAAGGCTGTCAACGACATCAAGGGCGGCAAGATCGAGTTCCGCGTCGACAAGCACTCGAACCTGCACTTCATCATCGGCAAGGTGTCCTTCGACGACACCAAGCTGGTGGAGAACTACGCAGCGGCGCTGGAAGAGGTCCTCCGCCTGAAGCCGTCCGCGGCGAAGGGCCGCTACATCAAGAAGGCCGCCCTGGCGACCACGATGGGCCCCGGCATCCCGCTGGACTCCAACCGCACCCGTAACCTCCTCACCGAGGAGGACCCGGCCGCCGTCTGAGCCTCCGCGCTCGTACGACCGCCGCGTCACGTGTGACATGGGACGGGCCCCGCAACCTTTTCAGGTGCGGGGCTCGTCCTCATTCGTACGTGGACATGACTGTCGGAGCCCTGCGTCAGCGTGGGTGACCGGGAGTCGAACGAGGGGTGGAATAGCAGATGTTGACCCATACCGTAAGGCGCCTGGGCCTGTCCGTCGCTGTGGTGGCGGCGCTGACCTCGGTCGCGGCCTGTGGCGGATCGGACGACGGCGGCAAGGGCGGGACCGAGAAGGAGAGCCGCGGCAGTTCCGTGGTGAAGGTCGACCCGATCGCCGCACTGGTCGCCGTGCAGAAGAAGACCGGCCAGGCGCACTCGGCGCGGGTCGAGGGCGACACCACCATGGGCAGCGTGATGTCCATGAAGCAGACGGGCGTCATGGACTGGTCCGACGGGATCACCGGCACCATGAAGATCACGTACACCGCCGGCACCATGGCCGACACCCTGAAGCAGGCCGGCGGCAGCGGCACGATGGAGGCCCGTTACTTCAAGGACGGGTACGCGGCGGACATGGGCGAGGTCCTGGCCCAGCAGACCGGCGGCAAGCGCTGGATCAACTACAGCTACGACGACCTCGCCAAGGTGGCCGGAGCCTCGGGCGAGGTGATGAAGGACCAGATGCAGAACAGCACCCCCGAGCAGGGGGTGAAGTCGCTGCTGGCCTCCGGCGACGTCAAGAAGGTCGGCCAGGAGGACGTGCGCGGCGTCAGCGCCACGCACTACTCGGGCACGGTCGACGTCGCCGATCTGACCGCCAGGACCAGCAACCTCGACGCCGACGAGGTCGCCGCCCTCAAGAAGCAGCTGGCCGACGCCGGGATCACCACGGAGACCATCGACATCTGGGTCGACAAGAACGACCTGCTGGTGAAGAAGACCGAGCGCGGCGAGATGGCGACCGGCGAGCTGAACTCCACGGTGTTCTACAGCGACTACGGAACGAAGGTGTCGGTCGAGCGCCCGCCGGCCGCCCAGACCGTCGACTTCGCCGAGATGATGAAGCAGCAGCAGGGAGCCACCGCGGGAGCGGCTTCCTAAGGGCTGTCCCGCAATTCCTGGCGGATCGGCGCGCGGCGATTGCGGGGCGGTCCTCAGCCCGGTTCCGGGGGGTTCAAACCTCCCGGGACCACCCGAAGCGGGACGGATTTGTGTTGCGCGACCCGAGTCGCGTAGTCTTCTGCAGAAGCCAAAGACCGCTGGTCGTTGTTCTGAATCCCTCAGGGGTTCGGGCAACCGAAGGCTCCGTTGATGCGGACGACCTGCGCAGGTGACTGTGGATAGCTCCCGGACTTCGTTTCGGTCGAGCTACGCCCTGGCGCCTGCGCCGGGGCGTTTCGTCTTTCCGGTCCCTTTCGAGCGGTCCTCATCACCCGGAAGGAGGCCGACGCTATGGCTAGGCCCGACAAGGCTGCTGCGGTAGCCGAGCTCGCGGACCAGTTCCGCAGCTCGAACGCCGCCGTGCTGACCGAGTACCGGGGTCTCACCGTGGCACAGCTCAAGCAGCTGCGCCGTTCGCTCGGTGAGAACGCCCAGTACGCCGTGGTGAAGAACACGCTGACCAAGATTGCGGCCAACGAGGCCGGGATCGACACGCTGGACGACCTGTTCGCAGGTCCGACGGCGGTTGCCTTCGTCACCGGTGACCCGGTGGAGTCGGCGAAGGGTCTTCGTGACTTCGCCAAGGACAACCCGAACCTGATCATCAAGGGCGGTGTCCTTGACGGCAAGGCGCTGTCCGCCGATGACATCAAGCAGCTCGCGGACCTCGAGTCCCGCGAGGTTCTGCTCGCCAAGCTGGCCGGTGCCATGAAGGGCAAGCAGACTCAGGCTGCGCAGCTCTTCCAGGCGCTGCCGTCGAAGTTCGTCCGCACCGCGGAAGCGCTTCGCGTCAAGCTGGAGGAGCAGGGCGGTGCCGGTACGCCGGCTCCCGCCGAGGCCGCCGAGTAATCACGCTCAGCGGTCCAGCGGGCACCGTGTACGCCCGCCGACACATACATCCGGCACCTGCCGAATAGTGGAAGGACGCCTGTCATGGCGAAGCTGTCCCAGGAAGACCTGCTCGCTCAGTTCGAGGAGCTCACCCTCATCGAGCTCGCCGAGTTCGTGAAGGCCTTCGAGGAGAAGTTCGACGTCACCGCCGCCGCGGCCGTCGCCGTCGCGGGCCCGGGCCAGGCCGGCCCGGCCGCCCCGGTCGAGGACGAGAAGGACGAGTTCGACGTCATTCTCACCGCCGCCGGTGACAAGAAGATCCAGGTCATCAAGGTCGTGCGCGAGCTGACCTCCCTCGGCCTGAAGGAGGCCAAGGACCTCGTCGACGGCGCCCCGAAGCCCGTCCTCGAGAAGGTCGCGAAGGACGCCGCGGACAAGGCTGCCGAGTCCCTCAAGGGCGCCGGCGCCTCCGTCGAGGTCAAGTGACCCGAGGAGTCCTCTGACTCCTCAGGACCCCCGTGCCGCGAGGCGCGGAGTCACATCGCGAAAGGCGATCACCCGTTCGGGTGGTCGCCTTTCGGCGTACCGGAGGCGGGTGCCTTGCCCTTCCCGCGTTGACGAGTATGGTGATCTTCGCCGTGCGCCTCTCGTGGGGCGTGCGGGCGGTGGTCCGCGGGCCCGAGGGCGAGCGAGACCGAGAGGGCCCTTGACGAACCGCACGCGGCGCGCAATTCTCAAGGCGCGTCGCCGAATCGATCCGAATCCGAGGCATGGATCGATGGCGGAGCGGGCAGTAAAGAAGAGCGCACCTCGCGCAGGGCTGGACATAGGTGTTGAGAAGAGCTGTTGAGAGCAACGTGGGTCTCTGAGAACCCCGACTGGACATCAGTGTGGCACTTGGCTACACTGACCCTTTGCGCTGCCTGTTAGCTGCCTCCTGCCCGTCACCAGGGGCATACCCATCTTGAGCATCGTGGTCCGAGCATCCCTGATCTGGGATTTTCTGCCCTCATGTCCAGTTTGGGACCGGTACGCGCGTAGTGAGTCCGAGCCCTCGGAAGGACCCCCTCTTGGCCGCCTCGCGCAACGCCTCGACCGCGAATACGAACAACGGCGCCAGCACCGCCCCGCTGCGCATCTCTTTTGCAAAGATCAAGGAGCCCCTCGAGGTTCCGAACCTCCTCGCGCTGCAGACCGAGAGCTTTGACTGGCTCCTCGGCAACGCCGCCTGGAAGGCTCGCGTCGAGGCTGCTCTGGACAGTGGACAAGACGTCCCCACCAAGTCCGGCCTGGAGGAGATCTTCGAGGAGATCTCCCCGATCGAGGACTTCTCCGGGTCGATGTCGCTCACGTTCCGCGACCACCGCTTCGAGCCCCCGAAGAACTCGATCGACGAGTGCAAGGAGCGCGACTTCACGTTCGCCGCCCCGCTCTTCGTCACGGCCGAGTTCACCAACAACGAGACCGGCGAGATCAAGTCCCAGACGGTCTTCATGGGCGACTTCCCGCTCATGACCAACAAGGGCACCTTCGTCATCAACGGCACCGAGCGTGTCGTGGTGTCGCAGCTGGTCCGCTCGCCGGGTGTCTACTTCGACTCGTCGATCGACAAGACGTCCGACAAGGACATCTTCTCCGCCAAGATCATCCCGTCCCGGGGTGCCTGGCTGGAGATGGAGATCGACAAGCGCGACATGGTCGGTGTCCGCATCGACCGCAAGCGCAAGCAGTCGGTCACCGTCCTCCTGAAGGCGCTCGGCTGGAGCACCGAGCAGATCCTCGAGGAGTTCGGCGAGTACGAGTCCATGCGCGCCACCCTGGAGAAGGACCACACCCAGGGCCAGGACGACGCGCTGCTCGACATCTACCGCAAGCTCCGCCCGGGCGAGCCGCCCACCCGCGAGGCCGCTCAGACGCTGCTCGAGAACCTCTACTTCAACCCGAAGCGCTACGACCTCGCGAAGGTCGGCCGCTACAAGGTGAACAAGAAGCTCGGCGCGGACGAGCCGCTGGACGCCGGCGTGCTCACCACCGACGACGTCATCGCGACCATCAAGTACCTGGTCAAGCTGCACGCCGGTGAGACCGAGACGGTCGGCGAGTCCGGTCGGACGATCGTCGTCGAGACCGACGACATCGACCACTTCGGCAACCGCCGCCTGCGCAACGTCGGCGAGCTCATCCAGAACCAGGTCCGTACGGGTCTCGCCCGTATGGAGCGCGTCGTGCGCGAGCGCATGACGACCCAGGACGTCGAGGCGATCACGCCGCAGACCCTGATCAACATCCGGCCGGTCGTCGCCTCCATCAAGGAGTTCTTCGGCACCAGCCAGCTGTCGCAGTTCATGGACCAGAACAACCCGCTGTCGGGGCTCACCCACAAGCGCCGTCTGTCGGCGCTCGGCCCGGGTGGTCTCTCCCGTGAGCGGGCCGGCTTCGAGGTCCGAGACGTGCACCCGTCCCACTACGGACGCATGTGCCCGATCGAGACCCCCGAAGGCCCGAACATCGGTCTGATCGGTTCGCTCGCCTCGTACGGCCGCGTCAACGCGTTCGGCTTCATCGAGACGCCGTACCGCAAGGTCGTCGACGGCCAGGTCACCGACGAGGTCGACTACGTCACCGCCGACGAGGAAGACCGTTTCGTCATCGCCCAGGCGAACGCGACGCTGTCCGACGACCTGCGCTTCACCGAGCCCCGCGTCCTGGTCCGCCGTCGTGGCGGCGAGGTCGACTACGTCCCCGGTGGCGAGGTCGACTACATGGACGTCTCGCCGCGCCAGATGGTGTCCGTCGCGACCGCGATGATCCCCTTCCTGGAGCACGACGACGCCAACCGTGCCCTCATGGGCGCGAACATGATGCGCCAGGCCGTTCCGCTCATCAAGAGCGAGGCGCCGCTCGTCGGCACCGGCATGGAGTACCGCTGCGCCACCGACGCCGGTGACGTCCTGAAGGCCGAGAAGGACGGTGTGGTCCAGGAGGTCTCCGCGGACTACATCACCGTCACGAACGACGACGGCACGTACACCACGTACCGCATCGCCAAGTTCATGCGCTCCAACCAGGGCACCTCGGTCAACCAGAAGGTCGTCGTCTCCGAGGGCGACCGCGTCATCGAGGGCCAGGTCCTCGCCGACGGCCCGGCCACCGAGTTCGGTGAGATGGCGCTCGGCAAGAACCTGCTCGTGGCGTTCATGCCGTGGGAGGGTCACAACTACGAGGACGCGATCATCCTGTCGCAGCGCCTCGTGCAGGACGACGTCCTCTCCTCGATCCACATCGAGGAGCACGAGGTCGACGCCCGTGACACCAAGCTCGGCCCCGAGGAGATCACCCGGGACATCCCGAACGTCTCCGAGGAGGTCCTCGCCGACCTGGACGAGCGCGGCATCATCCGTATCGGTGCCGAGGTCGTCGCCGGCGACATCCTCGTCGGCAAGGTCACGCCCAAGGGCGAGACCGAGCTGACCCCCGAGGAGCGCCTGCTCCGCGCGATCTTCGGTGAGAAGGCGCGCGAGGTCCGCGACACCTCGCTGAAGGTGCCGCACGGCGAGATCGGCAAGGTCATCGGCGTCCGCGTCTTCGACCGCGAAGAGGGCGACGAGCTGCCGCCGGGCGTGAACCAGCTGGTCCGCGTCTACGTCGCGCAGAAGCGCAAGATCACCGACGGTGACAAGCTCGCCGGCCGTCACGGCAACAAGGGCGTCATCTCGAAGATCCTGCCGATCGAGGACATGCCGTTCCTGGAGGACGGCACCCCGGTCGACATCATCCTCAACCCGCTGGGTGTCCCGTCCCGAATGAACCCGGGACAGGTCCTGGAGATCCACCTCGGCTGGCTCGCCAGCCGCGGCTGGGACGTCTCCGGCCTCGGTGACGAGTGGGCCAAGCGCCTGCAGGCCATCGGTGCCGACCAGGTCGCCCCCGGCACCAACGTCGCCACGCCCGTCTTCGACGGTGCGCGCGAGGACGAGATCTCCGGTCTCTTCGAGGCCACGATCCCGAACCGCGACGGCATGCGTCTGGTGCAGCCCTCCGGCAAGGCCAAGCTGTTCGACGGCCGCTCCGGCGAGCCGTTCCCGGACCCGGTCTCGGTCGGCTACATGTACATCCTCAAGCTGCACCACCTGGTCGACGACAAGCTCCACGCCCGCTCGACCGGCCCGTACTCGATGATCACGCAGCAGCCGCTGGGTGGTAAGGCGCAGTTCGGTGGGCAGCGATTCGGTGAGATGGAGGTGTGGGCCCTTGAGGCTTACGGCGCCGCTTACGCCCTCCAGGAACTCCTGACGATCAAGTCCGACGACGTCACCGGCCGCGTGAAGGTCTACGAGGCGATCGTCAAGGGCGAGAACATCCCCGAGCCGGGCATTCCCGAGTCCTTCAAGGTGCTCATCAAGGAAATGCAGTCGCTCTGCCTCAACGTGGAGGTGCTGTCCTCGGACGGCATGTCCATCGAGATGCGCGACACGGACGAGGACGTCTTCCGCGCGGCGGAGGAGCTCGGTATCGACCTGTCCCGGCGCGAGCCGAGCAGCGTCGAAGAGGTCTGACGGGTTGGCCGGCCGGATCCCCGTGATCCGGCCGGCTCTCCCCGGACCCGTTCAGACCATTGCTGAAGTGCCCCGATTTTCTCGCGTGACGCGAGGGGGCTCGAACCCCCGAAAGAGGGATTGACGACAAGTGCTCGACGTCAACTTCTTCGACGAGCTGCGGATCGGCCTTGCCACCGCGGACGACATCCGTACCTGGTCCCACGGCGAGGTCAAGAAGCCGGAGACCATCAACTACCGCACCCTCAAGCCCGAAAAGGACGGACTCTTCTGCGAGAAGATCTTCGGTCCGACCCGGGACTGGGAGTGCTACTGCGGCAAGTACAAGCGTGTCCGCTTCAAGGGCATCATCTGTGAGCGCTGCGGCGTCGAGGTCACGCGTGCCAAGGTGCGCCGTGAGCGCATGGGCCACATCGAGCTCGCCGCTCCCGTCACCCACATCTGGTACTTCAAGGGCGTCCCGTCGCGCCTCGGCTACCTGCTGGACCTCGCGCCGAAGGACCTCGAGAAGGTCATCTACTTCGCCGCGTACATGATCACGTTCGTGGACGAGGAGCGCCGCACCCGCGACCTCCCCTCCCTGGAGGCCCACGTCTCCGTCGAGCGCCAGCAGATCGAGAACCGCCGCGACTCCGACCTGGAGAACCGCGCCAAGAAGCTCGAGACCGACCTGGCCGAGCTGGAGGCCGAGGGCGCCAAGGCCGACGTGCGCCGCAAGGTGCGCGAAGGTGCCGAGCGCGAGATGAAGCAGCTGCGCGACCGTGCGCAGCGCGAGATCGACCGCCTCGACGAGGTGTGGAGCCGCTTCAAGAACCTCAAGGTCCAGGACCTGGAGGGCGACGAGCTGCTCTACCGCGAGCTGCGTGACCGCTTCGGCACGTACTTCGACGGCTGCATGGGTGCCGCCGCCCTGCAGAAGCGCCTGGAGTCCTTCGACCTCGACGAGGAGGCCGAGCGCCTCCGCGAGATCATCCGTACCGGCAAGGGCCAGAAGAAGACCCGTGCGCTCAAGCGCCTCAAGGTCGTCTCCGCGTTCCTGCAGACCAGCAACAAGCCCAAGGGCATGGTGCTCGACTGCGTGCCGGTCATCCCGCCGGACCTGCGTCCGATGGTGCAGCTGGACGGTGGCCGCTTCGCGACCTCCGACCTGAACGACCTGTACCGCCGCGTGATCAACCGCAACAACCGCCTGAAGCGGCTTCTCGACCTCGGCGCGCCCGAGATCATCGTGAACAACGAGAAGCGCATGCTCCAGGAGGCCGTGGACGCCCTCTTCGACAACGGTCGTCGCGGTCGCCCGGTCACCGGCCCCGGTAACCGTCCCCTGAAGTCCCTCAGCGACATGCTGAAGGGCAAGCAGGGCCGCTTCCGTCAGAACCTGCTCGGCAAGCGTGTGGACTACTCCGCGCGTTCCGTGATCGTCGTCGGTCCGCAGCTGAAGCTGCACCAGTGCGGTCTGCCGAAGGCGATGGCGCTGGAGCTGTTCAAGCCGTTCGTGATGAAGCGCCTGGTCGACCTGAACCACGCGCAGAACATCAAGTCGGCCAAGCGCATGGTCGAGCGCGGCCGCACCGTGGTGTACGACGTCCTCGAAGAGGTCATCGCCGAGCACCCGGTGCTGCTGAACCGTGCGCCCACGCTGCACCGCCTCGGCATCCAGGCGTTCGAGCCGCAGCTGGTCGAGGGCAAGGCCATCCAGATCCACCCGCTCGTCTGCACCGCGTTCAACGCGGACTTCGACGGTGACCAGATGGCCGTGCACCTGCCGCTCTCCGCGGAGGCGCAGGCCGAGGCCCGCATCCTGATGCTGTCCTCGAACAACATCCTCAAGCCGGCCGACGGCCGCCCGGTCACGATGCCGACCCAGGACATGGTGCTGGGTCTGTTCTTCCTGACCACCGACGGCGAGCTCCGTGACACCAAGGGCGAGGGCCGCGCGTTCGGCTCCACGGCCGAGGCGATCATGGCGTTCGACGCCGGCGAGCTGGCGCTCCAGTCGTCCGTCGACATCCGCTTCCCGGTGGGCACCATCCCGCCGCGTGGCTGGGTGCCGCCGGTCGCCGAGGAGGGCGAGCCCGAGTACCAGCCGGGTGACACCTTCCGGCTGCGGACGAGCCTGGGCCGCGCGCTCTTCAACGAGCTGCTGCCCGAGGACTACCCGTTCGTGGACTACTCGGTGGGCAAGAAGCAGCTCTCCGAGATCGTCAACGACCTCGCCGAGCGCTACCCCAAGGTCATCGTGGCGGCGACGCTCGACAACCTGAAGGCGGCCGGCTTCCACTGGGCGACCCGTTCGGGCGTCACCGTGGCCATCTCCGACGTCGTCGTGCCCGAGGCCAAGAAGGCCATCGTCAAGGGCTACGAGGAGCAGGACGAGAAGGTCCAGAAGCAGTACGAGCGCGGTCTGATCACCAAGGACGAGCGCACGCAGGAGCTCATCGCGATCTGGACCAAGGCGACCAACGAGGTTGCCGAGGCCATGAACGAGAACTTCCCCAAGACGAACCCCATCTTCATGATGGTTGACTCGGGTGCCCGAGGAAACATGATGCAGATGCGTCAGATCGCCGGTATGCGTGGTCTGGTGTCCAACGCCAAGAACGAGACGATCCCGCGTCCCATCAAGGCGTCCTTCCGTGAGGGCCTCACCGTTCTGGAGTACTTCATCTCCACGCACGGTGCCCGTAAGGGTCTGGCGGACACCGCCCTGCGTACCGCCGACTCGGGTTACCTGACCCGTCGTCTGGTGGACGTCTCGCAGGACGTGATCATTCGCGAGGAGGACTGCGGCACCGACCGCGGCCTCAAGCTGAAGATCGCCGTCAAGGGTGCCGACGGTGTCCTCCGCAAGACGGACGACGTCGAGACCTCGGTCTACGCCCGCATGCTCGCCGAGGACGTCGTGGTGGACGGCAAGGTCATCGCGCCTGCCAACGTCGACCTCGGTGACGTCCTGATCGACGCCCTGGTGGGCGCCGGCGTCGAGGAGGTCAAGACCCGCTCGGTCCTGACCTGTGAGTCCGCGGTCGGCACGTGTGCCTTCTGCTACGGGCGCTCGCTCGCCACCGGCAAGCTGGTCGACATCGGTGAGGCGGTCGGCATCATCGCCGCCCAGTCCATCGGTGAGCCCGGTACCCAGCTGACGATGCGTACCTTCCACACCGGTGGTGTGGCCGGTGACGACATCACCCAGGGTCTGCCGCGTGTCGTCGAGCTCTTCGAGGCGCGTACGCCCAAGGGTGTCGCCCCGATCTCCGAGTCCGCGGGCCGTGTCCGCATCGAGGAGACCGAGAAGACCAAGAAGATCGTCGTCACCCCGGACGACGGCAGCGACGAGATCGCCTTCCCGATCTCGAAGCGCGCCCGTCTCCTGGTCGGCGAGGGCGACCACGTCGAGGTGGGCCAGAAGCTCACCGTGGGTGCCACCAACCCGCACGACGTGCTCCGGATCCTCGGTCAGCGCGCGGTCCAGGTCCACCTGGTCGGCGAAGTCCAGAAGGTCTACAACTCGCAGGGCGTGTCGATCCACGACAAGCACATCGAGATCATCATCCGGCAGATGCTCCGCCGCGTGACGATCATCGAGTCCGGCGACGCGGAGCTGCTGCCGGGCGAGCTCGTCGAGCGCTCGAAGTTCGAGACCGAGAACCGTCGTGTGGTCACCGAGGGCGGTCACCCCGCCTCCGGCCGTCCGCAGCTGATGGGTATCACCAAGGCGTCGCTGGCGACGGAGTCGTGGCTGTCCGCGGCCTCCTTCCAGGAGACGACCAGGGTCCTGACGGACGCGGCGATCAACGCCAAGTCCGACTCCCTGATCGGCCTCAAGGAGAACGTCATCATCGGTAAGCTCATCCCGGCCGGTACGGGCCTGTCCCGCTACCGCAACATCCGGGTCGAGCCGACCGAGGAGGCCAAGGCCGCGATGTACTCGGCCGTCGGCTACGACGACATCGACTACTCGCCGTTCGGCACGGGCTCCGGCCAGGCCGTTCCGCTGGAGGACTACGACTACGGTCCGTACAACCAGTAAGCAGTGAGTGAGAAGGGCGCCCATCCCGTCGCGTACGGGGTGGGCGCCCTTCTGCGTGCCGGGCGGCGCGCGGTCCCGGTGCGGGTCAGCGCATCGTTTCCCACACGGCGACGGCGACGGCTGCGGTCGCGGTGAGCGCGCCGATGCTCGCCAGTGGCCAGCGGGAACGTTCCAGCGTGTCGAGACGGGCCTCATGGTCCGCCAGTTGCTTGTCGGTCTGGTCGCTCCGCTGCACCAGCAGCGCGAGCTGGCCGTCGGCGCGGGCGAAGCCGGCCTCCAGCGAGCCGCGCAGGCGTTCCAGCTCCAGGGCGACGGCGACCGGATTGTTCGGATCAGTCTCGGTCATGGGCGGCTCCCGCGGTCTCGTTGCCGGGCGGCTCGGTGCGGAGCCACGCCGGAAGAAGTGCCTGTACCCCCGGTACGGCCATCGCGCGGGTCAGCGCCCCCGCGACGGCCAGGGCCCCGGCGACCCAGGGCAGGGCCGCCGGGAGGCCGGACGCGTCGACAAGCGCGGGCAGAAGCACGGCAAGGGAGAGGGCGGTCTGGACCACGGTGCGGGCGGTGCGGCGGGCGGCATCGGACATGGTTGCGGACTCCTCATTTCGTGTGCGGGACCTTGAGGGCGTTCCAGGAGGTGCGGCCCGGCACGCCGTCCGCGTCGCCGCCCCGGAAGCCGATCCTGCGCTGCCAGGCGGCGTACGAGCGGCGGTCGGCGTCGGTCCAGCGGGGGCCCGGCCCGACGGCGTAGGACGAGCAGCCCTCGGCGACGAGCCGGCGGCCCATGGCGGTGATGACCGGCGAG
Source organism: Streptomyces sp. SAS_281 (assembly GCF_052542855.1). NCBI lineage: Bacteria > Bacillati > Actinomycetota > Actinomycetes > Kitasatosporales > Streptomycetaceae > Streptomyces > Streptomyces sp. SAS_281. Next base: position 15,316 of record NZ_JBMNDO010000038.1, on the reverse strand, counting down.
CTGGTGCGGCTGGTGAAGAACGAGGTGCCGGGGAACGACTGGTAGCGGGGGGTGGACGTCCCGCCGGCCGGGCGGCTCGGGGACCCGCCGCTTGCCGGGCCGCGCAGCCGGGCGGCGACGCGCTCCCGCAGTGACGGCATGGTGAAGCCGCGCGGGTCGACCTTCCGGTCGGACCACTCCAGGTGGCCGATGACGCTGCGCGCGCTCCAGCCGTGGGCCCGGCAGACGGCCGCCGAGACCCGCTCGATCGCGTCGAGCTGGGCGGCCGGCCAGGTGTCCTCGCCGTCGCCGAGGTTGACGCACTCGAATCCGTAGAAGCGGGCGTTGCCGTCGACGGACCCGGCGCTGCCCTCGTGTTCCCGCGGGGCGGGCGGGCGGTCGCCGTAGTCCTCCGCGATGACCCGCCGGAGCACGGCCGGGTCGCCGCCGCCCGCGTGGTTGGCGCGGCCGTTGCCGACGAGGTGGACGGTGCCGGCCTTGTCGATGACGCCGTGGCAGAGCGGGCCGGGCAGGGCGGCGTGGCCGTTGTAGCAGAGCTCCACGGAGGCGGCGGTGCCGCTGCTGACGGTGTGGTGGATCATCACGCCGTTCAGCGGTCCCCAGGCGCCCTTGTGGTTGCGGTTGTGGGTGCGCCAGCTCCCGTGCTCGACGACGTCGACGCCTTCGGCGTGCAACGCGGCGAGCAGGGCCGACGCGGACAGGGATGTGGCCATGAGAGTCCTTCGGTGGTGGTCCGGGCCGGGAGGGGACGCGGAGGGCGGCGCGCCCCCGGCCCCGGGCGGCGCGGGTTCAGGCGGTGCAGGGGACCTTCAGCGCGGCCCAGGAGCCCGCGCCCGGCGCGGGTTCAGGCGGTGCAGGGGACCTTCAGCGCGGCCCAGGAGCCCGCGCCCGGCCAGCCGTCGGCGTCCGCACCGGTGTAGCCGAGCTTCCGCTGCCACAGGGCGTACGAGGCGCGGTCGGCCTCGCTCCACTGCGGGCCGGGGCCGTCGGTGTACGCGGAGCAGCCCTCGTCCACGAGACGGCCGCCCATCGCGGCGACGATCGTGGAGCGGGGCGCCGACGTGAAGAACGCGGCGCCCGGGAACGGCTGGTAGCGCTCGGCGTTGCCGCCGGGAGCGGCGGACAACAGCGCGGCCACGCGCGAGCGCATCGACGCCATGCTGAAGCCCTTGGGGTCGATCTTCGTGTTGGTCCACTCCAGGTGGCCGATGACCGAGGCGGCGTTCCATCCGTGCGCCCGGCAGATCGCGGCCGACACCCGCGCGACGGCCTCCAGCTGGACCTCGGGCCACGGGTCGGAGCCGTCGCCGAGGTTGACGCATTCGAAGCCGTAGAAGCGGGCGTTGCCGTCGGTGTTGTTCTCGTCCGGGGCGGGCAGCGGGGTCTCGTCGACGACTGCGGCCAGCACGTCGTCGTCGCCGAGACCGGCGTGGTTGGCGCGGCCGTTGCCGACGAGGTGGACGGTGCCGGCCTTGTCGATGACGCCGTGGCAGAGCGGCCCCGGGAGGCCCGCGTAGCCGTCGTAGCAGAGGGCGACGGAAGCATCGGTGCCGGAGGTGACGGTGTGGTGGATGACCACGCCGTTCACCGGGCCCCAGGCGCCCTGGGTGTCGCGGTTGTGGTTGCGCCAGTCGCCGTACTCGACGACCTCGGCACCTTCGGCGGTCAGCGCGCCGACGAGGGCGTCCGCGGTGAGCGGAGTTGCCATGGTTGCTCCTTCGGAGGGTGGGGTGAGGGGGTGGCGGGCCGGCCGACGCGCGGGGGACACGCACCGGCCGGCCAGGGGGGTCAGGAGACGGCGGCCCAGATGGCGTTGGCGTCCGCGACGATGGTCGACGGGGTGAACGAGCCGGGCAGCGAGGTCAGGCCGGTGGCGGCGAGCCGGGCGTGCCGGACGAAGGCGCCGGGCATCCGCGCGCTGCCGCCCGGCCTGTTGCCGACGCTCGCGCCCACCATGAAGGCGGGGCCGTTGCTCTTCGGGTCGGGGCCGTTGATCAGCAGCGCCACCCAGTAGTTCCCCGCGTCGGCGGCGTAGGCCGTGGTCAGCTTCAGGACGAAGGTGGTGCCCTCGGTCTTGGTGATCAGCTTGTCGAGGGTGCCGGTGACCCCGACCTGCGCCCCGTCGCTGGTGTAGAGACCGGCGTACGAGGTGGCGGCGAGACCGCCCCCCGCGAAACCGGGCACGTAGAAGACGACGTTCCTGATGGTCGCCTCGCTGGTCAGGGGTACGCCGATGAGGTAGACGGTGCCGTTGATGCAGTACTGCGGGTTGGTCACCGAGGACGCCGCCGGGTCGAACGCCCACGCCTTGAACCCGAGCGAGGCCGGCGTCCAGGTACCGGAGGAAGCCACCGTGTCCACGTACGAGCGGCGCACCAGCTGGTTGGCGTCGACCGGATCGGCGGCGACGGTGGGAACGGTGGAGAACGCCTTGGCCCCGGCGATGGTCTGGTCGCCGCTGAGCAGGACGGCCTGATCGGCGGAGACCGCCCCGAGATCGCCCGACGTCAGGGTGATGGCGCCGGTCTGCCCGTTGACGGAGGTGACGGGCGCGGCACCGATGGCCAGGTACCGGGTGTCGGCAGAGGCCGGGGTGAGGGCGCCCAGGTCGGCCGCGGCCAGGGTGACGGCCCCGGTCTGTCCGTTGACCGAGGTGACGCCTTCGCCGGTGCCGTCCGGCAGTTGTGCGCGGGGCACCCTGCCCTCGGCGTCGAGCTGGGCGACCCCGCCGGCCCGGCCGGCGGCGGAGGTGGCGACGGCGCCGATGTCGGCAGCCGCCAGGACGATGTCCGACTCGGAGTATCCGTTGACCGAGCGCACCGGGCCCGAGGGGCCCTGCGGCCCCGGCTCGCCCTGCGGCCCCGCGGGGCCGGGCACGGCCACGTACTGGGTACCGGCCGGGTCGGCGGGGGCGATGTCGGCGAGGTCGATCTCCGTCACGGAGGCCGGCAGGGCGATGCGGTAGGTGCGGTTGCGGCCGACGCCGACAATGCGCTCGGTGACGGTGTACGTCCAGCCGAACGGGTTCCAGCCCTCGGTGTCGGTGGCCGGGAGCGTGACGGTGATCCGGCCCTCGGAGTCGAGTGAGGCCGAGGTGGGGCCGCCGACGAAGAGGTCGGCGTCGGAGTGGGTGAGCAGCGCCGGTGGCTGGAACTGGACGTTGCCGCTGAGAGGGCGGCCGTCGAGCGAGAGGTACTGGGCGGTGACCCGGACGGTCGGGATGGATTCGGGCAGCACGGGAACTCCGGTCTCTGGCAGGTGTCGGGAAGGGGGGCGTGCCGGTGCGCACAGCCCTCGGGGCGGGGGCCGGGCCCGGGGACGCGGAGGTGATGCGCGCACACAGCCCCCGGGGGGGGTACACCCCCCCCGGGGGCTGTGCGGTGGGCCGGCGGGCCGGCTGTCGGGCGCGCCCGGGTCAGGACTGCACGCCGTACAGTCCGCGTGGCAGGCAGGCGACGGTGTCGCCGGCGGCCGCGACCTTGGCCTGGATCTCGAAGGCCACCGTGTCGCCGAAGGACGCCGGCAGGTCCTCCACCAGGGTCACGGTGAGATCGGCCGTCTGCCCCGCGGTACCGGTCAGGGTCTGCTCCGCACCGACCACGGTGCCGTTGACGAGCAGCCGGACGGCCGCCCCCACGGTCCCGGAGACCGCCAGCACGCAGTACACCTTGGGGTGCTGGGCGAAGCCCGGGCCCGCGTAGAGCGTGGTCCAGCCGGTCGAGCCGGTGGACTCCCAGGTCGCTCTGCTCACCGGTGCGGGGGTCGGGAACGGCAGGTAGGGGCGGGCCATGCCGCCGCGGGACGCGTCGGTCGCGAGGACGGTGTCGCCTCGGTGGTCGAGGACGCGCAACGCCTGTACCGGGGAGTTCACCGGGTCCGCCGTGATCAGGGACAGGGCCAGCGAACCGTCGTCGCGCCGGAGCTCCAGGCCCTGCTGGTACGCCTTGGCGGCGCTGTCGCGGTCCGGCTGCACCCGGCCGACCAGCAGCAGGTCCTCGCCGTGCGAGGTCCTGGCGCGGATGCGGCCCCGGTCGCCGACGACGACGTCGCCGCTGTCGACCTGGTTCATCGCCGGACTGCTGTTGGCGCTCGCCATCAGTCCGCGGATGCGGCGCTCGATCTCCCGGACGCGGTCGAGGAGATCGATGGGAACGGGGGCCATGCCCTACACCCCTTCCAGATAGAGGGTCGCCGTCTCGGCCTTGCTGCGCTGTGGCGGCTCCACCGCGATGCCGACGATCCGGTACTGCTCGTCCTGCGGCTCCTGATGCCACAGGTCGCGCAGCCGCAGCCGGATGTGGGCACCGAGCAGCGCCGGTGTGATCCGGCCGTCCAGCCGGACGGTGATCTCCGGGATCACCTCCGGCATGCGCTGGCGGGCCAGCTCGGCACCGGCCAGGGACCGCAGCGTCGTCGCGTCGGTGACCCCGCTGTGGTCCGAGGTGGACTCCAGCCGGGGCCAGCCGGCCGCGAGGTCCTCGGGCGACTCGACGGAGACGGTGAGCGGCTGCGACTCCTCCGCCTGATCGCTGTTGGGCGAATCGCCGCGCGCCACCCACACGTCGGCCTGCACGGTGGAGTCGGCCGGCAGGCTGTAGGTGACGACCTGGCCCGGGTGGTCCAGGACGAGGTCGGAGGCACCGGCGGCGATCAGCGGGTGCCCGAGCTGGAGCCGCTTGGCGCGCCCGCCCTCGGCGTCCCGGTAGCAGTGCACCCGCCACTCGAACCCGTTGTCCAGCCGCGCCAGCTGGTCCAGCAGCTCCCTGACCCGGGACAGCGAGGAGTAGGCGAAGGCGCAGTCCCGCGCCACGCCGGACATCTCGTTGCCGAGCTGGATTCCGATGTCGCCGCCGGGCTGCTCCTGGGCGTGCGCGACGAGCAGCCGCGCGATCTCGAACTGGTCGAGCGCCGTGTAGGAGACGTCCTCCGCCAGGATGCGGTGGTCCAGGTACGAGTCGAAGGTGCCCGCCTGGAACTGCGCCTGCAGGCGGCCGCGTTCGTCACTGGCGGGGGTGCAGGTCCACAGCACCCCGCCCCACCAGATGTCGCCGTCGCGCTCCAGCCACACCGCGGTGCGGCCGGGTACCAGTGCCGCCCTGGCGCGGCGGGCCAGGGCGGCGTCGGGCAGCGGGACCGTCGCGGACAGGGACCCCGACTTGCCGATGTAGTCGTCGAACCTGGTCTCCGTCAGCGGCAGCACGTCCACCACCTGATCGGTGCGCAGGTCGCAGAAGACCGCCCGGTAGACGGGGGTGAGCGGGGTGTACGCCGTACGGGGGGAACTCGTCACGCGGCCCTCCTCAGAGCATCGGGTCGACGCGGATGAACCGGTTGTCGAACCAGTGGTTGTTGGTCGTGGCGCTGGAGGAGTACGCGGAGACGGCGGTGTACTGGGCGCCGGCCTGGAGGCCGGTGACCGGGAAGACCGTGCTCACGGACTGGTTGCCCCGGCCGGTGTCGATGGCCGACCGGGTCTCGTCGGCGCCGAGACCGGTGACCAGGACGCCGTTCTTCCGGATGTTGGCGGACATCCGGCCCCAGCCGCCCTCCACCGACGGCTGCCCCTGGAAGCCGAGGTGGACGAGGACGCTGCCGGACACCGGAGCGGTGAACGTGGTGGTGATCGTCGGCCCGTTGGTGCCGGTGAGCGTCTCCGACCAGGTGGTGATCGTGCAGTAGCCGCCGTCGTTGTTGTACGAGAACGCCGGGCTCGGCATCGCGAGGACCCAGGCGGTGCCGCTCCAGCGCTCCAGGCGGCCGTTGTTGTCCCGGTACTGGCCGACGTATCCGCCGGTGGCGAGCCGGCCGGTCGGGGCGATGCCGCCGATCTGGTCCGGGTATCCGACCCAGTTGCCGCCGTCCCAGCGCTGGAGCTGGGTGCCGATGTCGCGGTACTGGCCCGGGTAGGCGCCGGGCTCGTTGGTGTTGCCGTACAGCGGCAGAATGCCGCCGGCCGCGACGGTGCTGGTGCGCAGATTGGCGACGGCGGACGCCCAGGCGATGCCGCCGGTGCCGACCGAGGCCCCGGCCGGGACCTGCACGGTCGCCAGCGGGAGGGAGGCGGGCGGGGTCTGCGGGACCTGCGGGTTGCCTTCGGGAGCGCCCTGGACCACTTCCAGGACGGCTTCGGTGCGGCCGGACTTGTCGACCTGGGCGTCGTAGATCCGCAGGACGAGCAGGTCGACGCGCGGGTTGTTGGCGTCGCCGTCGGCGAGGACCACGGTGGTGTAGTCGGTGAGGACGACCGGGTAGGCCCCGGCGGCCTCGCTGCCCTGGACGACGGCACGGCCGGGGGCGATCGTCGCCGTCATGCCGGCGGTGGAGCTGAAGACGTAGAACGCCGACATCAGGGACTTGCCGTCGGGCGAGCCCGGGATGATGCCGCTGCGGCTGGCGAGCCCGCTCGTCGGGACCATGGTGCCGGTCGGGGCGAGCCGGGTGTCGGCGCGGGACTGGCCGGACTCGGCGTCGGTGCGGTTGACGAGCCATGCGCTGCGCACGGGCATGAGGTCCTCCTGGAGGGGTCTGCGGGGTCGTTCTTCTTGGCGGGGCTGCGGTCTGCGGAGCGGGGCCGGAGGCCGGTCACCAGTGCCCGTCGCGCCAGCGGACGGTGACGGAGGCGTCCGGGGACGCGGTGACGTCGTCCGAGCGGAAGGCCAGGTCGGTGGTTCCCGGTTCGAGCTGGAACAGCTGCTCGGGCGTCGAGTCCGGGGTGGCGGTGTAGATGCGGGACGCGGTGTCGTTGAGCAGCACCGTGCCGGCCTCGGTGTCGACCGAGAGGATGTCCCCGGCGCCCAGGGCCAGGGCGTACTGGAGCTGGCGGCCGTCGGAGAGCCGGGTCAGCGAGGGGCGCTGCACCGGTCCCCGGAACTCGACCACGGGACGTACGGCCGCGCCCCCGCGGTTGACCGCCGTGATCGAGCCGGCGGCACCGTTCGACCCCCAGCTCAGCGGCCACACCAGTCCGGACCCGGCGTCGTCGTTCCAGGTCATCCCGGACTCGCTGACCGGCAGTCCGGTGATCGCCTCGTGGTGGACGGTGCCGTAGCGGCGCGGGTCGGTGGCCGTCCACTGGATGCTGACCTTGGCGAATCCCTGGAGGGCGTAGGAGCGGTCCTGCGGGACGACGCGCCGGCTGACCCTGGCCCGGACCGCGAGGGTCTCGCCCAGCAGCCGGACGGCGAGCCAGCGTTCGCGGCCGTCGGGGCCGGTGGCGGCGCGGAACGCGGTGGCGGTGGCGAGCGGATCGGTCCCGGCCGGCGGGGCGAGCCAGACGGTCGCCCCGACGAGCCGGGGCTGCGCCCAGCGGTCGCCGGGCCAGGAGCCGTGCTGGTCCGGCCGGAGCACGTCACCGAGGTCCAGCTCGGGCAGGTCTTCCCAGCCGGTGACACCGCTGCGGTCGACCGGGTAGGGCGTCCCGGCGCCCATGAGGAGGTCGCCCCACTGGATCTGGCCGTCGCGGGTGATCAGTGAGCCGGGGTCGGTGTCGTCGGAGAGGGGGTTCGGGAGGGTGGAGACGGTATCGGCCATGTCGGGCCGTCACCTCGCTTCGGGGCTTGGCGTACGGGCGGGGGCACCGTGCGGGCGGCGTCGGATCCTGGCGGACGCGACGTACGGACCGGGGTCAGGCCGCGGTGCGGTACAGGAAGAGCAGGTCGTTCGCGACGGTCAGCGGGCTGCTGCCCTCCCGCTCCTCGTACACCCGGACCCCGGGGCGGCCTGCGAAGAAGGCGGGCCCGGTGGTGGCGGAGGCGCCGGACGGCGCGGGGAGGTAGCGGCCGAGCTGCGAGAGCGGCTGTACGGAGGAGGCTCCGGGCACGGCGGCCGGCAGCACGACACCGCCCTCGGCGAGCTGCGGGACCTTCGACAGGTGCACACCGAACTTCTTGCCGAAGAAGCTGAAGCTCAGGTGGTTGAGCCCGTCGATGATCCAGTTGGCGAAGGCGATCAGACCCTTGACGGGGCCGGTGATGACACCGGCGACGGTCTGGATGCCGGTGGACATGAAGGTGCCCATGCCGTGCAGGGACTTCGACAGGGCGTCGCGCACCCGGGTGAAGGCCGAGGGGAGCGTCTTCGTCAGCCAGTTGAGCGTCGGCTGGATGACGCCCCTGAAACCGTTCCAGGCGCCCCTGACGATCGAGGTGACCGCACGGGTGGCCGAGGAGACGGTGCTCCGCGCGCCCTCGAAGCCGGACCTGAGCCCGGAGCCGATGCTCTTCAGGACGGCGCCGACGGTCCTGCGCACCCCGTCGAACACCTTGGACACGGTCTTCGCCCAGCCCTTGATGACCGGAACCATGAACTCCAGGACGGCGCGGAACATGTCCAGCGCGGACCGGAAACCTGCTGGATCACCTTCTGGCCGGTGGCGGAGTTCATCGCGTAGTCGATGAGCAGGGCGACCAGCGGGGTGACGATCCCGAGGACGAAGCCGAGCGGGTTCGCCTTCATGGCCGTGTTGATCCCGGTCATGACGACGGAGCCGACGGTCATGGCGACACCGAAGGCGGTCATGGCCTTGGTGACCGCCGGGGTGTACGTGCCGAACAGGTCGGTCATCGACCCGAAGGCCCCGGCGCCGGCGACGAGCGCGCCGAGGACGCCGACCGGGCCGCGGATCCGGCCGGCGCCGGCGCGGACGCGGGTGGCGGCGGTTGCGGTGGAGGTGCCGAGTCGGCGCACGGAGCCGCCCGCGCGTGTCGCCGCCGTGCGGAACTGCCGGAGCGCGGGTGCGGTGGTGGCCGTCAGCGTGGCCATTCTGCCGAGCGGGGCCCGGGCACCGACGAGCCCGCGCCGCAGGCCCTGGACGGAGGTGCCCGTCCGGAGTGCCGCGGTGCGGAGGGTGTCCAGGGCGGCGGCGGGCCGGGCGCCACCGGACGTCGGGTCCCGGCGGACGCGCTTCATCCCCGGGCCTTCGAGAGGAACAGCAGCGCGGTGGCGGTGTCCTGGACGCTGCTGCTCGACGCCTCGTAGTACTGCTCGATGTAGAAGCCGCCGTCGGTGGCCGCGGCGCCGGTACCGACCTGGCCGGCCCGGGTGGTGTGGCCCAGAAGCCGGCTGAGCTTGGAGAGCGGCAGTACCGCCTCGGCTTCACCGGCCTCGGCGACGATGGTGTGCACCCCGCCGTTGCGCGGCTGGACGATGCCGCCCTGGGCGAGGCGGGGGATGGTCGGCAGGTGGATGCCGAAGGACTTCCCGCCGACGACGGGCACCCAGCCGGGCACCGAGACCTTGATGCGGTTCAGCTTGCCGATCGCGGAGTTGATCAGGCCGATCACGGCGTTGATCGGGCCCCTGACCGCGTTCTTGATGGCGCCGAACGCGTTGCTCGCGATGGACTTCAGGCCGTGCCACGCGCTGGACAGCTTGTTCTTGACGGCGGTGAACGCGGCGGGGACCACGCCCCTGATCCAGTTGACCACCGGCGAGATGACGGACTTGATGCCGTTCCAGACGGTGCTGATGACCTTCTTCACGGCGTTCATGGCCGTGGTGATGATCGTCTTCCAGAGGGTGAAGTAGGTCTTGATGACGGTGGCGACGGCCTTGACGACCACCGAGACCGCCGTCTTGATCCCGTTCCACACGCTCTTCATCAGCTTGCCGGCCGCCTTCATGACCGGGCCGACCGCCTTCATCACCGTGGTGATCACGCTCTTGATGACGCCGAAGGCGGTCTTGAGGACCTTCTGCATCGTCTTCGACTGCATCGCCATGTCCACGACCTTGGCGATCAGCGGAGCGAGCAACGCCATCAGGACGCCGATGAGGTTGCCCTTCATCGACTTGTTGAGCCCCTTCATGCCCTTGTCGGCCTTGGCCGCGCCGGATTGGAAGGTGCCGATCTGCTTGCCGCCGGTCTGACCGGCCTTCCCCGCCTTGGTGAGGGACTTCCCGGCCTTGTCCGCTGCCTGCTGGAGCGACTTCAGCTCCTTGGCGGACTTCTGGGAGGAGGACTTGATGCCGGCGATCCCGCTGTTGCCGCTCTGGGTGCTCTGCTTGAGGCCGGCCGCCGCCCGGCCGGCCTGGTCGAGATTGGTCTTGAAACCGCGAAGACTGGTCGCGGCCTTCTTGAGTGTGGCTGTGAACGCCATTCCATGTCCGATCGTTCATCGGCCTGTCCGGCCGATCGGCTTGCGGTGCCGGAATGTGGAGGAGATGCGGACCGGCGCGGTCAGGCGAACTCGGCGAGAAGCCCGTCGACCTTGGTGTGCAGCCCGTCGATCGCGGTGCCGAGCTTCTTCGTCGCCGCTTCGATCCTGGCGACCGAACGATTGGTCCATTCGGTATCAGGGGCCGACATCTGGGTGACCTCGGTGCTCTCCAGCTTGGGCAGGAGCCCGCTCTTGGTCGTGGAGATCTTCTTTCCCTTTTTCTCCAGGAAATTTTTCAGCGCGACATCGAACTGGATGATCTTCACTCCGAGGGCGCCCACGAGTGCGAGACCCAGGGTCACGACCGTGGTCATCGAGAACGAGGCGGTGACGAGGCTCTTGACGCTGTCCACGATCTCTTTGGGTATCAGGCCCTGCAAGAGGGTCTGGAAGGCGCCGGGCTCGCTCTTCTTCTCGGCGGCGGGGGCCGCGGCGCCGCCGCCTGTGGAGGATTTCTTCAGTTCGGCGATCTGTTTGCCGATGTACTCCTCCGTGGCCAGCCGGTTCGTACCTGTTCCCGGGATGGAGTCCTTGACGCCCTTGATTGCCTGAAGGATCTCCGTGTCTTTGGTGAGAAGTTCTTCGTTGGTCGTCATCGAGCTGCCTTTCCTGGCCCATGGGCATACGGGCGAGTACGGAATGCGAGCGAGAATGCTCCGGTAAGTGGCATTTGTGGATGGCTGTCCGGTCGCTTGCCGGACCCTTTGTTCCCGGTTCCGGGGTCTGTTGCCAACGGCGGTGACAACATGCCATCATCGACAAAAAAAGAGTCCGGAGGGTCTGTGGTGTTCAATGTTTTCGGAGTGATTTTCGCTGTTGCGATTCTTGCTCTTATTTCCTTCGGAGTTCCGTACCTCAGGCAGGCCCCGCTGCGAAAGAGGGGTGTGCGCACTTGGGCATGGGAGGCGTCCAGGTCGGTTCCCGAGGGCGGCAAGACAACCGTGCGGTACGGATACGACGGACAGGACGGCGGGCTGCACAGCATTCCGATGGTCGGTCTCACCACACTGCCCTCCGGATCGCAGGAGATCATCTACGACCCGGATAATCCGAAGCGCGCCGAATTCGTTTCCCGTATGCCGGAGAACGTGAAGGGGAGGCGCAACCTCCTCATCGTTCTGCTGGCTGTGGCGTGCGTGTCGCTGGTTCTGGGGTGCATCGGTGCGGTGACGAGCTGAGGGTGTCCGTCCCACCGGCCGCCCTGTGGGGGCGGGGACGGCCGGCGAGGCGTGGTCACCCGAAGAACCGGGCCAGCTCCGAAGGGTCCGGGACGGTCCGCGGAGCGTCGGCGGACGCGGTGCCGCCGTCCTTGTCGTCACGCTCGTCCGCGTCACCCGGCCGCGGAACCGGTACCGGCTGTTCCGGAGGGTCGGACTCCCCGTCGCCGTTGACGACGGAGAACATCCAGTTGGCCGCGGCGAGATGGTCCACGACCGCCGCGAGCAGGTAGTCGGTGACGGACCATTCGGCGGCTTCGCCGTCGGTGTCGCGGATGGTGGCGCTGTCCCGCGGAAGGTGCTTGATCAGGATCGCGAGCCGGCGGGAGGAGAGCTGCCCCCGGTGCCAGTCGAGCAGATCCACCCCGTAGTGCCGGAGCAGATCGGCTTCGAGAGCCTCGGCGTGTTCGTCGGCGAACGCGACGAGGCTCAGTCTTCCCCCAGGCCGAGCCCGGTCTCCCTGCCGTACGCCTCAAGGATCGCGGCGATGTCCTGCATGGTGACGTCCAGCTGCTCGAAGCGGGCGAACTGCTTCTTGCCCAGCAGGAGTTCGAGCAGGCCGTCGACGTCGTTGTCGTCCAGGCCGCGCAGTGCCCGGGCGGTGACACGGGTCAGCTCGGTCGGCAGCTCGAAGGTGTCGCCGTCGATGGTGAACGACCAGGAGCGGCCGAGGGCCTCCATGCGCTGGGCGCGGGCTGCGGACACGTCGAAGGTGGCCATGGGGTCTCCGTTTCGAGAAGGGGCCGCGCCGACGGCCCGGTCGGGCGTCGCGGTACGGCGGGGCTTCGGTGCGTGCGAACGTGCGGGGTCGTGCGGTACGGGAGCCACAGGGCGCCGGTACGCCGGGCGGGCCGGAGCACGGCGCCCCGTGGAGGTGCACCCCCGGAGGCGGGGGCGGGGGGTCACGCCTTGGCGTACGCCGGGTCCTTCATGACGAAGGTCGCCAGCGGCTGGGTCTCGCCGGAGGACAGTGCCGTGAAGGTGACGCCCAGCGAGGCGGCGGCCTTGCGGGCCAGCTTGATGTCGTCCGTCGCGGTGACCTGGCCGCGCGGGATCACGAACCGGTAGGTGACGTCGAGGCCGTCGTGGAACTCCAGGCCGAGGGCGCGCTCGTCGAACTGCGGGCCGTCCGGCACGCTGTAGGAGTAGACGCCCGGGTTCTCGGTGGCGTTCACCTCCGAGACCGTGTCGCCACCCATGAAGAACGGCAGAGTGTCCTCGTTGAACTGGAGCATGGCGAACTTCAGCGTCAGGTCGCGGTCCGCGTAGATGAAGCGGGCCGGGCTGACCGCCTGCCACGTCTCGACCGGGTCGAGCTTGTCCTTCTTGGAGAAGGTCACGCCGTCGGTGGACGTGTAGCCGAGGTCGCGCCACACCGCGCTGTCCCAGTCGGCCGCCGGGTCGTTGGAGAAGGCGGTCGGCGCCGGGGTGCCGGCCGCCGCCACGAGGATGCGGCCCGTGCCGGCGATGCGGATCTCGGACGAGTTGTTACCAGCCATGAAGGTGGCTTCCTTTCCAGGGGTGGTGCCCCCGATCGGGGGCCGCCGTATCCGGGGCGGGTACGGCGAAGGCCCCGCCGAGTCGGTTCGGCGGGGCCTGGTTCGTGGGGTGTCGCGCGGCGCGGGGCCGTCAGTCCGTGCGGACGGTGAAGCGGAGGACGCAGATGTACCGGTTGGCGCCCGCGTAGATGTAGTCGGGCAGCCAGCGCGGGCCGTCCTCCTCGGCCACCTCGCTGACGAACGAGGTGCCGAAGACGGTGCCGGTCGCGGCCAGCAGGGCGGCGCGGGCCGCGTTGGCCAGGGTGTGGGCCACCGACTTCTCCGGCCCGTAGACCTCGAGCTGGATCAGCGGGCGGTCCACGTGCAGGTCGTCGACCCAGGCGCCGCCCATGCGGGAGATCAGTACGGCCTTCTGCGTCCCGTCGAAACCCGCCGGTGGCGCGTCGTCGACGTACGCGTCCGTCAGCTCCGGGCGGGTCCTGAGCAGGTCCCGGACGATCGCCTGGACGTCCGGGAACGTCCCTGGCGCGGATGAGGGCATGGTGTCACTCCTTCTCTGTACGGACCGAGGACGGACGTCCGTGCGTACGGCCCGTACGCACGCCGGACACGACGGCGGCGGAGCCGTGCCCCCGGAGGGAGGTGGGCACAGCTCCGCCGCTGCACTCATAGTGATCCATGGATTGCGTGCGCGCAACCAACTTTGTCGGCCGCGGCCCGTTCGATCGTTCGAACGCCGAGGCGCCGGGGAGGGGTGGGGACGTGCGGGGCGGCGTCATATGCCAGTCATCCGTGCCCGGTTCTGCGCTACCCTGAAAAACCGATTCGAACAGAGATTCGATCGAATCGAACATGGCATGGGCCGACGCAGGCGTGAGGACGGTGTGAGTCGTGACGACGAACAGCGGATGGAGGCCGGTCTCCGGCGGTGAGCAGTCGTGGTGACCGGGGAGCCGGGAGAGCGGCTTGCCGACGTCATGGCCGCCGCCGTCACGGTGGCCGTGGAGTCGGCGGAAGCCGGCCGTTATACCGGAGAGGTGGGCAGAACCCTGGCCGCGGTCGTGGGAGAGGTGGGAGCCCGGATCGTCGGAGAGGCCGAACTGCGCGGTTTCTCCAGCGGCTGGCAGGAGGCGATGGCGGTGAGACCCGCCGGAGTGCGGCCTCTCCGGGCCGCCCGGGCCCACGCCTGAGGCTCGGCCCCGCCCCGGCTGCCCGGACCCCGCCGCGCACGGCCGTGTACGGCCCGTGCCCGCCGCGCCGAGGCAGTGGTGAGGGTCCGCGCCCGCCGCGCCGGCCGTTCGGTACGCCCCGCACGCCGCGCCCACGGGCGCGCCCCGCGCGCCGTACGCGAGCACGGCGGGCGGGCGAGTGCCCGGCACGGCTCCGGACATGCGTGCGCCCCCGGTTTCCTGTGCGGGAACCGGGGGCGCGGATGCGTACGGCAGCGGTGAGCGGGTGTGCGGGCCCCCGGTCAGCCGTGCGGTGCCGAGACGGCCCCGGACGCGGGGGCGGTACGGCGGCGGGTGGCGCGTTCGGCGGCGAACACGTCCTCCAGCCGGTACAGGTGGCTCCTGCCCTGCCGCCCGGCGGGCCGCAGATGGCCGAGCTGCACCCACTTCCTGATCGTCGCGGGCACCACCCCCGCCTCCTGGGCGGCCAGGGCGCCGGTCAGCAGGGTGGCACCGGTGAGCGTGTCGTACGGGTGCCGAACGGAGGTCACTGAGCCTCGACCCCGTTTCCGGCCCGGTGGGCGGAGGCCGGTCCCGCGACCGCCGCACGGCCGGCCGTCGGGGCCGGCCAGGCGTCCCGCTCCCAGAGGTGGCGGAAGGCCGGATCCGTCGTGCAGTCGCACGCCTCGTCGCCGCAGCGGCACCCCGGGTTCACGCAGAGCACGGCGTCGCGGTCGGGGAAGGCGCGCAGGGAGACGGAGTCGCACCAGGGGCAGCGCCCGGGCAGCCGGACCATCGTCTCCGTCTCGCCCAGCGCCCGGGCGCATCGCCGGGCCATCCGGCGCAGTTCGTCGCGGGCGTGCCGGGCGAGCGTCGGGTCCGCCGCGGTGTGCGCCAGGAGTGCGGTGATCCGGGAGAGCCTTTCCGGCACCGGGGCGCGGCGCGGACGGCCGGACCCGATCCTGCCGAGAAGCGCCTCCTCCAGTTCCACGACGCCGTCGCTGATGTCGCGCAGCGCGTCCGACACGTGGAGCCGCACAGGCGCCGCCGAGTGGCCGGGAACGGCGAGTCCGCGCTGCTCGTTGCGCAGCGCCTCCTCGCGTTCCGCACGGCTGAGGGCGGCGCGTGCCGCCCGTTCGGCGGCTCCGGGGACGTGCCGGACGGTGGACGGGCGGCTGCCCGCGGAGGGCGCCAACTCCTCCAGCAGGTCCGGGAAGTGGCGGGCCAGGGCCGCGGCCCAGAGTGCCGCGTCCCGGGGGGCACCGGTGCCGCCC